>SCUQ01000352.1 GCA_004297635.1 Rhizorhabdus sp.
CCGAGGGAACCGTGAACGTGACGTCGGTCGAGCCGCTGTCATGCGCGACGTTCTGGACGATCATGTCGACGTTGATATTGGCATCGGCGAGCGGCCCGAAGATCGAGGCCACCGCACCGGGGCGATCGGGCACCGCGACCAGCGTGACCTTGGTCTCGTTCTTGTCATAGGCGATGCCGGTGATGAGCTGGCGTTCCATGGCGCTTCCTTCGAGTTCTTCCTCTCCGACGATCATCGTGCCGGGAGTGGGATTGTCCGTGGGCTGGTCGAAGGAGGAGAGCACCTGCACCCTCACCTTCTCCTTCATCGCGAGCCCCACCGAGCGGGTCTGCAGCACCTTGGCACCGACCGAGGCGAGCTCCAGCATCTCCTCATAGGTGACCTTGGCGAGCTTGCGGGCCTTTGGCACGATGCGGGGATCGGTGGTATAGACGCCATCGACGTCGGTATAGATGTCGCAGCGGTCGGCCTTCATCGCCGCCGCCACCGCGACCGCCGAGGTATCCGAGCCGCCGCGGCCCAGGGTGGTGATCCGTTCGTCGGCGGTGAGCCCCTGGAAACCGGGGATGACGGCAACCTCGCCGGCCGCCATCGCCTGCCCGATCGCATCCGAATTGATGTCCTCGATGCGGGCGGAGGCGTGGGCATCGCTGGTACGGATCGGCAGCTGCCACCCCATCCAGCTGCGCGCCTTCACCCCCATCGACTGGAGGACGATCGCGAGCAGCCCGCTCGTCACCTGTTCGCCGGACGCCACGACGACATCATATTCGCGCGGATCGTACAGGGGCGATGCCTCGCGGCAGAAATTGACGAGACGATCGGTCTCCCCCGACATCGCCGAGACGACGACGGCAACCTCGTTGCCGAGTTCCACCTCATGCTTAACCCGGTTCGCGACGTTGCGAATTCGCTCGATCCCCGCCATCGAGGTCCCGCCGAATTTCATAACGATGCGTGCCATTGTCTGACGTCTGTCCCCACGAGGCCGGTAAGCCGGAAAAGCCATTCGAACAGAGCCTGATCAATGCCTTCGGTCGAAACGCAGAGCGCTTCCACCTCGAACGATCAGGCTCTAGGTTCAAGGGCGCGGCCCTGATAGAGAGGGGCTGCCATGAACGCAAGCGCACAGCAACAACGCTCCGTCGTCGCCCAGGAGGCGGCCCATTTCGGCAATCTGGCAGCGGATTGGTGGGATCCGAAGGGCTCGTCGGCCATGCTGCACAAGCTCAATCCACCGCGCCTGCGCCACATCCGCGCGACCATCGACGCGCACTGGGGCAGCGATCCGGATGCGCTGAAGCCGCTCGCGGGACGCCGCGCGGCCGATGTCGGCTGCGGCGCGGGTCTGCTCGCCGAGCCGCTGGCGCGGATGGGCGCGGTTGTGACGGGTATCGATGCGGCGCCGGAGAACGTCGCGGTGGCCAAACTCCACGCCGAGAAACAGGGGCTGGCGATCGACTACCGGGCCGGCGGGGTGGAGGCATTGGCGGGGGAAACATTCGATCTCGTCACCTCCATGGAGGTCATCGAGCATGTCGCCGATCCATCGGCATTCGTCGCGGCGCTCGCGGACCTGCTCGCGCCGGGCGGGATCATGATCCTGTCGACACCCAACCGGACGCCGCTGTCCAAGCTGGCACTGATCACGGTCGGCGAAGGCCTGGGTATGGTGCCGAAAGGCACACATGACTGGCAGAAATTCCTGAACCCGGACGAGTTGGCCGCGCTTGTCGAGGCAGCGGGACTGCGCGTGATCGAGCGCAAGGGGCTGAGTTTCTCCCCGGCTGTTGGCTTCCACCTTAGCGACAATCTCGCCCTCGATTATTTTTTGACGGCGGTGCGTTGAGCTTCAAGGACCATTTCTCGTCCCACGCCGCGGCCTATGCCGCCTATCGCCCGACCTATCCGGCGGAATTGGCCCGCTGGCTGTCCACCATAGCACCCACCACACAGATGGCGCTCGACGTCGGCTGCGGCTCGGGCCAGCTTTCCCTGCTGCTGGCGGAGCATTTCGACCGGGTCGTCGCGACCGATCCAAGCCGGCAGCAGATAGACAGCGCCATCCTTCATCCCAAGATCGACTACCGGGTCGGCCCTGCCGAAACGAGCGGCCTGCCCGACGCTTCGGTCGACCTGCTGACGGCGGCCCAGGCGGCGCATTGGTTCGACCAGCCTGCCTTCTTCGCCGAAGCCCAACGGGTATTGGCCCGTAACGGCGTGATCGCGCTGGTGACATATGCCGAGATGATGCCGAAGGGCGATATCGAAAAGATCGTCGATCATTTCCGCCTGGTGACGCTCGACGGCTATTGGCCGCCGGAACGGGCCATCGTCGAGCACGACTATCGCGATATCGTCCTTCCCTTTGCGCCGATTGCGGCGCCCCCATTCTTCATCGAGGTCGACTGGCCGCTCAGCGCGCTGATGGGCTATCTCGACACCTGGTCGGCGGTGCGGGCCATGGAACGGGATATCGGACGCGGACCGATCGAGGCCGTAGCCAAGGCGTTGACCGGCGCATGGGGAGATCCCGATATCACGCGAAGGATATGCTGGCCCTTGACGATCGTCGCCGGGCGCGTCTGAAGGATAGCATGCATCCCGCGATACCAGCCGCCACCCTGATCCTGCTGCGCGACCGGCCAGGCCAGCCGCCCGAAATACCCATGGTGGGCCGCGGCGCACATCTCAAATTCGCTGCAAACCGTATGGTTTTTCCGGGCGGCCGAGTCGATGATGACGACCGCATAACCGCACAGCGGGCCGAACTGCTGACCGACGGACCCGAGATCGAGGCCGACGACCTTGCGCACCGCATCGCCGCGATCCGCGAGACGGTGGAAGAGATCGGCCTTGCACCGGGCATCGAAGGGATCGGCGATGTCGCGCAACTGTCAGCCGTTCGGGCCGCACTCCACGCCGGGGAGACGCTCAGTTCTATCCTGGCACGCATGGGGCTGCGGATCGATCCGCACGGCCTCCATCCCTTTGCGCGCTGGCGCCCGGACCATGAACTTTCGCGCCGTTTCGACACGCGTTTCTACATCGCCAGGGCACCCGACCTCGGGGAGGCTATGGCAGATGGAATCGAATGCAGTCACTGTGAGTGGGCCACAGCACAAGAACATATCGAGGCCGGGGGCCTGATCTTTCCGACGCTTCGCAATCTGGAGCGGCTAAGGCAGATCGAGCATTACGAGCATGCGGTCGCCTTC
Source organism: Rhizorhabdus sp. (assembly GCA_004297635.1). Lineage (GTDB taxonomy): Bacteria > Pseudomonadota > Alphaproteobacteria > Sphingomonadales > Sphingomonadaceae > Rhizorhabdus. The sequence goes on from SCUQ01000352.1 coordinate 3,219, forward strand.
GTGCAACGCTATCCCATCGTTACCGTGACGCCATGGTCCGAGGATCATGAAGGCCATCGCTGGCTGCATATCCCGGAGAACCTGGGATATCCGGTGACGCGTCAGCGGCTCGATGCGGTCGATCGCGATTCCGATCCGACAAGGCCTTCGAGAGGACGCGTCCCGGGATAGGCGACATAAAGCGTGCTGCCGGGGCCGATATCGATCGCTGCGGCACCTTCTATGATGAGCGCATCGCCCAGTTCGACCGCACGCCCATCGACCGCAGCACTTCCTTCGACAGGAAGCACCCAGATCGTAGCACTGCCGGTACCGATCATGAAGCTGCCCGCCATCGTCCAGCGCTCCAGCACGAACTTCTGCTGTTCGGCGAGGACCGTGCGGCCGGGGACGATATCGCGTGGCGGCGGGTTGCCGACGAACGGGCCGAAATCGGACACCGCCATCGCATCGTCAAGATGAAGCTCTCGCGCCGACCCATAATCGTAGAAGCGATAGGTGAGATCCAGATTCTGCTGAATCTCGACGACGCGCAGCCCTTTGCCGATGGCATGGATCGTCCCGGCGGGCGAATAGATGACCTCCCCCGCGACGACGGGCTTCCAGTGCAACATGGTTTCGATCGAGCCGTCGAGCGCGGCTGCGCGGACGGCATCCGCCTCCATCGGTTCCTTGAGCCCCAGCGCGATGGTCGAATCGGATTCCGCCGAAAGGATGATCCAGGCTTCGTCCTTGCCGCGCGGAAAGCCGCGCGCGTGAGCCGCGGCATCGTCGGGATGGACCTGTACCGACAGCCGCTCGCTGGTGAAAAGATATTTGATTAGCAGTTCACGCGATTTGCCTGCGGGGTCGTCATACCAGATCTCGCCCACCGCCGGCTGATCCGCC
>SCUQ01000353.1 GCA_004297635.1 Rhizorhabdus sp.
GCCATGGGCCATCCGGGGCATGCCCGTCCCGCCGATCCGCCGCCCGGCCAACCCGCTAGGTAATCCGGGCAAGGAGGCGTAGTCTGCGGATAGATCGGGGGCGTGATCCCGCCGCTGAGCGAGGCCCGTCATGCTCATCACCATATTTGCCCCGGCCAAGGTGCATCTACTGGAAATCGCCGGCCTGTACGATGCGTTCTTCGAGGCGAACTGCAAGATGCCGGCGGGGGAGCCCTATCGCCTCCGCCTGATAACCGAGCAGGGGACGCTGGCGGAAAGCGCATCCGGCGTCGGCTTCATGCCCGATGCCGCCGTGGCGGACGTGACCGAGCCGTCGGATACGCTGATCGTCGTCGGGCCTTATGGCGTGCCGCCCCGCCCCAGCGACGCGGTGGCGCACTGGCTGCGCAAGCAGGCCGGGCAGGCGCGGCGCTATGGCTCGATCTGCACGGGCGCCTTCCTGCTGGCCCAGGCCGGGCTGCTGTCGGGACACCGCGTCGCCACCCATTGGCAATATGCCGAACGGCTCGCCGCCGAATATCCCGACATCCGCGTCGAACCGGACCGGATCTTCGTGCGGGAGGGGGCGCTGTTCAGCTCCGCCGGGGTGACGGCGGCGATCGATCTCGCGCTTGCGCTGATCGAGGAGGATCACGGGCGCGCCCTGTCGCTGTGGGTGGCCCGCCGCCTCGTCGTCTTTCTGAAGCGGCCCGGCGGGCAATCGCAGTTCAGCGCAACGCTGACCGCGCAGACCGCCACGACCAGCCCGATTGACCGGATCCGGCTCCAGATCCTCGAAAATCCGTGCGCGGACCTCAGCCTCCCCGCCCTCGCCAGGGCGGCCGGGGTCAGCCCGCGTCATCTGTCCCGGCTGTTCCACGCCGAACTGGGCATCGGCGTGGCCGATTATGTCGAACTGACCCGGATCGATATCGCCCGCCGCCTGCTGGAAGACAGCACATCGCCGATCAAGATGATCGCCTATACTGCGGGCTTCGGATCGGTGGCGACGCTCCGCCGCGCCTTCCTGCGGAGGATCGGCGTCACGCCGCAGGATTATCGCCACGGCTTCCACGCCGCGTCGGACAATGACGGCGGCGACGAAAGTGGCGCTGCTTTGTCCTGAACTGTCGCCACGTCGACCTTGTGACGACGGGGGCTACCACCACATCATCGCATGTGGAGGACATATCATGCGACTCATGCCTGCCCCGGCCCGCGCTGCCTGCCCCTTCGATCCTGCCGCACCGGACACTGTTCCGCGGCGCGAATAGTCCCTCCCGCGCACGGGAAGAGATGGCGTCGGGCGCAGGCCCGCGCTGACATCGTTCCAACCGCTCATGTCGCCGCCAGCTTCTAGCCGCCCGGCGATCTGAACAGCATCGGACACCATCATGGCTTTTCGATTTCCATCGAAGGCCGGGGCGCCCTGCGTCCTGGCCCGGCGCCCCCTGCTCGTCCCGGTAACGGCGATGCTGCTGTCGGTCGGCACGCCCGCCCAGGCGATCATCCTCAGCGGGCGCGGCCCGGCCGGCGGCGCGGCGCCGATGTCAGCCGACGACGGCGGGCGGTTCGCCGGGGTCGGCCGCGTCGAATGCCGCGATCCCGCGACACCGGGCGCCGCCTATGCCGCCACCGGCTGGGTGCTGGGCAGCGCGGACACGGTGGTGACGGCCGCCCATGTCTTCTTCCGTGGTCCACGGCCGGTCCGGGCGGCACGGGCGGTCGATCCGGCCAACTGCGCCTTCATCCTCTACGATCTTAACGAGCAGGTCCGCGAGACGATTCCCGTCCGATATGCCCTGTCCCCCTGGGCCAGCGCCGGCCTGCGCAACGACAGTTCCTATGATGTGGCGGTCCTCAAGCTCGATCGGCCGGTGAAGATCGATGCCATCCCCGTGGCGATGCCGTTCAGGGGGGCCGGCAGGGCGCTGGTCGATCTCGTCGCCTTCCATGCCGGCGCCGGGGAGATGCAGCGCGCCTGGATCACCCGGGGCCGGCTGGACGACTTCCCGCCCGGCCAGCTGCGCGACGACAGGACGGGCCTGCGCATCACCAGTGCGCCCCGGCTGTTTTCGGCATCGGCCGATTCCAGCCCGGGATCATCGGGCGGCATGTATTATGACGAGCGGCTGCGCGCCGCGATCGGCGTCCATCTCGGCGCGCTCTGCACGCTGGCCCGCCCCCGTTACGATCGCGATGCATGCTTCAACTATGGGCTGCGCTTCACGCCGTCGATCGTGGCGATGGTCGACATGGTCGTGCGCGATCGGCCGATCCCTTCGAAACGCATCAGGGCCGATGGCGACCCCGCCCGCCTGGTCCAGGCGCGGCCGGAGCGCCCGCGCGGATGACCGGTCCGCCATCCATCCCACGCTCATCCCCGCAATGGAGGTCGAAGTGACAGGACATAGCGATTTCACATGGTTCGAAACGCCCGATCGCGCGGATGGCGTCCCGCTGCGGCCACGCGGCCTCCTTCCGCGCCAGCCGCCCGTCGCGGGCGGTGTGCCGGTCGCGATCACGGCGGCGGACCTGGCCGGCTTGTGGTCCCTGCGGTTCGGCATGTTCGGCTGCGCCGACAGCGAGACGCGGGGCGGCGTGGTCCATGTCGGACAGGGGCTGCTGGGCGGCGGCGACAGCGCTTTCGCCTATCTCGGCCAATGGACCCTCACCGGCATCGAGCTGCGCGCCACGCTCGATATCGCCCGGCACAACCGGACCGACCCGTCGCCGTCGATCTTCGGCGGCAACGAGGACGTCTATCACGCCGATTGCATCGCGCATGCCATCACCCCCGATCTGTTCGAGGGCCGCATCCGGCGTCCGGGCTATCCCGACGCCCGGCTGACGATGCACCGGATGGACATTCTGAAGATCCGCGATGGCGGGGCCGGGGACCGCCCCGCGCCACCGTCCTCGTCTTCGTTCTCTGCGCATTGACCGGCGCCTCGCATATTGCATTGTTCTCTATTTGTTCTTGCATTTTCGAGGAGATTATGCACTTAACATACCACGGTCGTTACGGCATCGAGAATGCATGACGAACCTCACCGATCCGATCTTCACGAACGAAGAAGCAGCCCGCGCCCATTTCGAGGCGCTGCGCTGGCCCGATGGCCGTATGTGCCCCCATTGCGGCACGTTCGGTAACTCGACCTTGATGCAGGGCAAGACGACCCGCCCCGGCCTCTACAAGTACAAGGACTGCCGCAAGCCGTTCACCGCCACGATGGGCACCGTTTACGAGCGTTCGCACATTCCGCTGCACAAGTGGCTGCTCGCCACCCATCTGCTCGTTTCGAGCAAGAAGCATGAGCGCCCATCAACTTTTCCGGATGCTCGGCTTCGGCTCCTATCGCACCGCATGGTTCATGGCCCACCGCATCCGTGAGGCGATGCGTGCTGGCGAACTTGATACACCGTTCGGTTCGGACGGCGGCGGCGTTGAGGTTGACGAAACCTACATCGGCCATTTGAAGGGTCAGAACTACAAGAAGGGCGGCGGCCACAAGATGAAGGTGATCAGCCTCGTCGATCGCAACAGCGGCCAGATCCGTTCGTACAGCTTCGATCAGATGATCAGCACCTACGTCGAGCCGATCTGCAAGGCGAACATTGCCAAGGAAGCTCGCCTGATCACGGACGGCGCACGGCTCTATCGCTACATCGGCAAGTTCTTCGCCAGCCATGAGAGCGTCGATCACTCGCGCGGCGAATATGCTCGCGGTGACGTTTTCACGAACACCGTGGAAGGCTCGTTCTCCATCTTCAAGCGCGGCATGAAGGGCGTCTATCAGCATTGCGGTGAGCAGCATCTGCACCGCTACCTTGCCGAGTTCGACTTCCGTTATTCCAACCGCACCGCGCTTGGGATCAACGATGCGGCCCGCGCCAATCGCGCCGTACAGGGTGCAGTCGGCAAGCGGCTGACCTACCAACAAGCTGACCGGAGATACGCCAACTAAGGCGCCCGGAAAGAAGCCCCGCAATCAGCGCTGGCGGACTAGGGGCTAGTCGACGCAGCCCGCCCTCAGTTGCTCCAGTATCTTCAGGCGCTGGCGCATCGGTTCAGGTTTTTCAGCCTTGATCTGGAGTGCGGCCGTCTCGACCATCTTGTCGGCAACGTCGAACGCCTTGCGAGTTAATGCTTTGCCTTGCGGGCCCGACATGTTGAGGGTCGCGCTCAGCCCAAAGACCAGAGCTTGAAGCACGCTAGTTTCCGCCTCGAGCTGCTCAATCCTTTTCTCAAGGTCGCTCATTGCGAGCCTCCTTGGTCGACTTTCGTTTTTGCTTCACGCGTGGTTGAGGCGGGGTGGCGAGCATACGCTTGACCACTTCGTCGCGCTGGCGCGCTATGTCCTCTTCAGAAGGCGAGTCGGGGGATTGCAATGGCGCCGAGGAAGCGGGCGAAGAAGCATGTTCCATTGGAGCAGCTTAACATACCGCCCAAGGG
>SCUQ01000354.1 GCA_004297635.1 Rhizorhabdus sp.
GCTCTTCCGATCTATAGCCTTTCTGACGGCTCGCTATTTCGGCTTGCGTTATTATGGTTCAATTTACGGGCTATTTTTCGCCACCTATCACATTGGAATAAGTATTTCTCCTGTAGCGCTCAGCTGGGTCAATGATATCCATGGCAACTACGCCCCGGCATTTCCGGTACTCTTAGGCCTTTGCGGACTGACGATCCTGTTCTTCTATGCCCTGGTTTTTCTGGAACCCAGGCATGGTCAAGTTCGATCATGACGGCAGACGGGAGAAGGCGATGTAGACGTTTGCCTCGATTGATGAGTCTCTCCACACATTTTGCACCAGAAGCGATCGCCGGACCTACAAAGCGCGACGTTCGGTCGCCTTGGCCGAGAGGCAGGTCCTCGCGGCATGAGGCGTCCGCTTTGCGCGACCTTGGTACGTCATGCGAAGACCGGCTCGCATTGGGCCGACAGCACCGCCATTCCACGCGGCCGTGCGAGGCTTCGCGGGATCAGCCGCCAATTTCGCCGGATTGTCCCAGCCTTCCCGATGCCGCATAGCGCCGCCATGGGCGCATTGATGCTTCAGGGGACCGGCTCCGATGTCGGCAAGTCGGTGCTGGTGGCGGGGCTGTGCCGTGCCTTCGCCAATCGGGGCCTGACGGTTCTGCCCTTCAAGCCGCAGAACATGTCGAACAATGCCGCGGTTACGATCGACGGCGGCGAGATCGGCCGCGCGCAGGCGCTGCAGGCGATCGCCTGCCGCACCGAACCGCATAGCGACATGAACCCCGTGCTGCTGAAACCGCAGGCCGACATGACGTCGCAGCTTATCGTCCATGGCCGGGTACGCGGGACGCTGGGCACGGACAATTTCCTGGAAGGCCGGCGCCCGCTTCTCGCCGAGGTGCTGGAAAGCCATGCGCGGCTGCGGGCGCAATGCGACATATTGGTCGTCGAGGGCGCCGGTTCGCCCGCCGAGATCAACCTGCGGGCGGGCGACATCGCCAATATGGGCTTCGCGCGGGCCGCCGGTGTTCCGGTGGTGCTGGTCGGCGACATCGATCGTGGCGGGGTGATCGCGGCGGTGGTCGGCACGCGCACGGTGATCGACCCCGCCGACGCGGCGATGATCCATGGCTTCATCATCAACAAATTCCGGGGTGATCCGGCGCTGTTCGAGGATGGCTACCGTTCGATCGAGCGGCTGGCGGGCTGGCGCGGCTTCGGAGTCGTCCCCTGGTTGCCGCAGGCGGCGCGGCTGCCGAGCGAAGACGCGGTGATCCTCGATCGGCCGGGCCAGCGCGATTCGGGTCGACGCCTGATCGCCTGCCCGATCCTGCCGCGCATCTCCAATTTCGACGATCTCGACCCGCTGAAGCTCGAACCGGGCGTCGAACTGGTGATGGTCCCCCCAGGTCAGCCTCTTCCCGCCGAAGCAGCCCTGATCATATTGCCCGGATCCAAGGCAACCCTCGCCGACCTTGCCGCGATGCGGGCCGAGGGGTGGGATATCGACATCCGGGCGCATCATCGCCGGGGCGGTGCGATCCTCGGCCTGTGCGGCGGCTATCAGATGCTGGGACGCCGGATAAGCGACCCGCAGGGCCTGGAGGGCGTGGCCGGCAGCATCGAAGGGCTAGGCCTGCTCGATGTCGAAACGGTGCTATCGCCCGGAAAGGCGCTGCACCGGATCGAAGGTGTGGCGCTCGGCGCGAACTTCGCCGGCTATGAGATGCATATCGGCGAGACCGGCGGTGCCGATACCGCCCGCCCCTTCGCACGCTTCGCCGACGGGCGCTGCGACGGCGCGATCGACCCGCGCGAACAGGTCATGGGCAGCTATGTGCACGGCCTGTTCGCCGACGCGGGGCTGCGTGGCGCATTGCTGGCGCGAATCGGGGCGGTCTCGACAGGTCGCGACCATCGCCACGATGTCGACACCGCGCTCGACGCGATTGCCGAGGCGCTCGAACGGCATCTCGACATCGCCGGCCTGATCGACATCGCCCGGATCGCCGATGGCGGCTGACGGGATTCCCGCTTCTCAGTGCCGGCCCGCGCGGTCGAGCAACGCCGCGAATCGATCGATGAACCATGGCGGAGCGAGCGCTTCTATCAACCGCGCCTGGGCACGCCGGACGACTGCCAGCCGCGCATCCTCATCGGCGAGATAGGGCGCGCAGGCCGTTTCCAGATCGGCATAGTCCCAGGCGACCGGCACATAGGTCTCACCCGCGACGAACAGGTCGGGCGCGGTGCGGATATGCGCCATGTCCGGCTTGACCAGCAGGCATCCCGCCATGATCGCCTCGAAATCGCGCCAGCACAGCTCACCATAGCCGAACGGGCTGACGCAGATCCTCGCATCCCTGAGCTCCCGGTCATAGTCCGCCTGCGACACCCGGTGGCGGGGTATCGCCACCGCCCAGCGCCCTGCCACCGCTTCAAGCGCCCGGATCGCCGGTGCGCGCAGGTCGTGAAGCCAATTGTCAGGCGCCGTATGGGCACGGCTGCAGATATCGATGCTCCGCGACGCCTCCGGCGGATGGGGCCTCAGCCGCGCGATCTTGTCGTCGAGCGCGATGTTCCAGCCCAGATGAAGGCGGCTCAGCCGGGCAGGATCGATGCCGCCCGATGCGGGAATGATATTGGCGGCAAAGGATCGGCCGCTGATGCGGGCGGCGTGATCGGTCAGGTTGCTCTTGCCCGCGAAATGCCGGGCATAAGCGGCAGGATCGGCGAAGACATGCTTCTTCACATAGAGATCGCAGATGTCGAGCAGCGCAGGCCAGAGGATCCCGCTGTCATCGTCCCCGTCGAAATAGATCAGGCGCGGCCCCTTCCCGGCGAATCGCGCCGCGATGGCCATGGCTTCGCCCGCCGGTCGGCGGAAGGACAGCTTGAGCCCGACCAGATCATAGCGCGACAGCGATGCCGGCCTTGCCGCATCGAGGCTCTGCCAGTCGACGGCAAGGCCAAGCGCGCGACGCAACCGCGACCGCTGTCTCCAGATCGGCGCGAATTGCTGCTCGCTGGTATATTCGCGCTCGTCGCTGATCAGCAGCATACGGCATTCGGGCGGGCGCAATCCCGTCGCGAGCCCCGCTCCCCATCCGCCGAGCGTGCGCCGGACGTGCGTTTTCACCGCGGCATCGCCCGGCGATAGGTGGCCAGTGCCTGCGCGACCACCTGATCCATGTTGTAATAACGATAGGTCGCGAGCCGCCCGACGAAGATCACATCGGGGCAGGCATCCGCCATCCCCTCGTAGAGCTTGTAGCGTGCCTGGTTCTCCGCGCGCGGCACCGGATAATAGGGCTCGCCATCGGCGCTGGGATATTCATAGCTGATGCTGGTTCGCGGCGCGGCCTGGCCGGTCAGCCATTTATATTCGGTGATTCGCGTGTGCGGCACCGCTTCGTCCGGATAGTTGACGACGGCCGCCGCCTGGAGGCGGTCGATATCCAGCGTCTCGTGATGGAAGCGCAGCGACCGATAGGGCAGCGCACCGTGAAGATGGCCGAAATATTCATCGATCGGCCCGGTATAGACGAGCCGGTCATAGTCGACCGCCGCCCGCACCTGGGCGAAATCCGCGCCGGTCAGCACGGTGATGCGATCATGGGACAGCATGCGCCCGAACATTGCGGTAAAACCATCGGCGGGCATCGCCTGATAGCTATCGGTAAAATAGCGGTCGTCGGTATCGGTCCGCACCGGCACCCGTGCCGTGACCTGCCGATCGAGCTCCGACGGATCATGCCCCCATTGCTTGCGCGTATAACCCCGGAACAGCCGTTCATAGAGGTCGCGGCCGACCCGTGCGACGACGACATCCTCGGAGGTGCGGATCGGGTCGACCGGCTCGGCCCGCGCGGCGAGGAAGGCCTCGGCCGACGCCTCGTCCGCCAGCCCCGCGTCATAGATCAGGTTCAGTGTGGTGCGATTGATCGGGATCGGCACCTGCCGGTCGCCAAGGTCGGCGAGGACGCGATGCTCATAAGGTCGCCAGCCGGTGAAGCGGGAGAGATAGCCGAACACCTCCGCACTGTTGGTGTGGAAGATATG
>SCUQ01000355.1 GCA_004297635.1 Rhizorhabdus sp.
TTGACCTTCATTGAGACCTCTATGCTGTGAAGCACCCGGGGCATGCCGCGTTTCGAGGAACTGTCCGAACGGGAGATCGACGATCTCCGGCACTATATCCGTCACCGCGCCCGCGAGGTTCTGGCTGCCGAAAAGGCTGCTGCCCCGGGTGCTTCACAGCATAGAGGTCTCAATGAAGGTCAATGACGTCACCAGCTACGAAACCGATGGCCGGGTCGCGATCATCACGGTCGATTCGCCGCCGGTCAACGCGCTGTCCAGCGCGGTTCGACAGGGTGTCGCGCAGGCGCTCGACAGCGCGCTGGCCGATGAGGCGATCGGCGCGGTCGTCCTGATCTGCGCGGGCCGAACCTTCTTCGCGGGGGCCGACATCAGCGAGTTCGGCAAGCCTCCGGTCGAACCGTCGCTGCGCGATCTGCTGAAGACCATCGAAGACGCGTCCAAGCCGGTGATCGCCGCGATTCACGGCACCGCCCTCGGCGGCGGGCTCGAAACCGCGCTGTGCGCCCATTACCGGATCGCCGTTCCGTCGGCGAAATGCGGCCTGCCCGAGGTCAAGCTGGGGCTGCTTGCTGGGGCCGGCGGCACCCAGCGGCTGCCGCGCGTCGTCGGCATAGCCAAGGCGCTGGAGATGGTGACGGGCGGCGATCCGATCTCCGCCAGGGCCGCCTATGACATGGGCCTGCTCGATGAACTGGCCGGCGAGAGCAGCCTGCGGGCCGACGCGATCGCCTTCGCCGGCCGGGTGCTGGCCGAAAACCGTCCGCTCGTGAAGGTCCGGGACAAGACCGACAAGCTCGACGAAGCGCGCGGCAAGCCCGAGATTTTCGAGCAGTTCCGCGCGGCCAACGCCAAGCGGTTCAAGGGCTTCCTGGCGCCGGAATATAGCATTCGCTGCGTCGAGGCGACCTTGTCCGATCGCTCGTTCGACGAGGCCCTGGCCTATGAGCGATCGCTGTTCGAGGAGCTGATGGCCGACAGCCAGTCGGCCGCGCAGCGCCACGTCTTCTTCGCCGAGCGGCAGGCCGCCAAGGTGGACGGATTGCCGGCCGATACGCCGATCATCCCGATCAGGACCGTCGCCGTGATCGGCGCCGGCACGATGGGCGGCGGCATCGCGATGAATTTCGCCAATGTCGGCATTCCCGTGACGCTGGTCGAGAACAACGCGGCCGCGCTCGATCGCGGCCTCGGCGTCATCCGCAGGAATTACGAGACGACGGCGAGCAAGGGCAAGATCAGCGCGGACGATGTCGAGAAGCGTATGGGCCTGATCCGGGGCACGCTCGACATCGCCGACATCGGCGATTGCGACCTGGTCATCGAAGCGATCTTCGAACAGATGGACATCAAGCAGGAGATGTTCGCCCGCATCGACGCGGTGGCGAAGCCCGGCGCGATCCTCGCCAGCAACACCAGTTATCTCGATCTGGATCAGATCGCGGCGGCCACCAGCCGGCCGGATCATGTGATCGGCCTGCACTTCTTCTCCCCTGCCAATGTGATGCGCCTGCTCGAAATCGTCCGGGGCAGCGCCACCGCCCCGACGGTGATCGCGACGGCGATGAAGCTCGCCAAGACGATCAACAAGGTCGGCGTGCTGGTCGGCAATTGCTTCGGCTTCGTCGGCAACCGCATCCTCGCGGCGCGCGCGGCGCAGGCCGATGCGCTGTTGCTCAAGGGCGCGTCGCCGTCGCAGGTCGATCAGGTCATGACCGATTTCGGCTTCGCCATGGGCAATTATCAGATGCGCGATCTGGCCGGTAACGACGTCGGCTGGAATCGCGAGAAATCCTCCTCCTCCACCGTCCGCGAAATCCTCAACGAGATGGGCCGCCACGGCCAGAAGAGCGGCGGCGGCTATTATGACTATGACGAGAAGCGCAACCGCACGCCGTCCCCGGTCGCGCTGCAGGTGATCGAGGATTTCGCCGCGAAGCAGGGCATCGTCCGCCAGCCGGTCGACGAGCAGGAAATCCATGACCGTCTGCTGTTCGCGATGGTCAACGAGGGTGCGAAGATCCTCGACGAGGGGATCGCATCGCGCGCGTCGGACGTCGATATCATCTGGGTCACGGGCTATGGCTGGCCGCGCTACAGCGGCGGACCGATGTTCTGGGCCGATCTTCAGGGGCTGCCTGCCGTGCTGGCGAAGCTGAAGGCGCTCGAAGCCGCGCATGGCCCGGCCTTCACCCCCTCTCCGCTGATCGAGCGCCTCGCCGCCGAGGGCAAGGGTTTCAAGGACATATGATGAAAGCCAATCGTATCGCCGTGACCGGCGTCGGCGAAACGCCCTTCCTGCGCAAGGGCGAGGAATCCCCGCTGCAGATGATGGCGCGGGCCAGCCTCGCCGCCATCGCCGATGCGGGGCTGACGCCCGGCGATATCGATGGCTATGTCTGCAACAAATATGCCGGCGCCCCGTCGGAGGAGGTCGCCTACGCGATCGGGGCCGGGGAGAAGACCTTCTCCGCGGTCACCGATTCCGCCGGCGGCACCGCGACGACCGGCGACGCGCTGCGCCTCGCCCAGCTCGCGATCGAGGCCGGGCTGTGCCGCCATGTCCTCGTCACCTATGCGATCCGGTCGACCAAGCCGGGCGGCGTCTATGGCTTCCACGCCCGCGAACCGCAGAAGGCCGGCCTCGAAATGCCGGTCGGCTTCTTCGGCCAGCCCACCTATTTCGCGACCATGGCGAACCGCTACGCGCATGAGTTCGGCATGACCGAGGAAGAGCAGGCGGCGGTGCCGATGACCTATCGGGCCTGGGCGGCGATCACGCCCGGCGCCCAGCGCCGCGAGCCGATGGA
>SCUQ01000356.1 GCA_004297635.1 Rhizorhabdus sp.
CCGATGTCCGCTTGAACCACTGGTTGAAACGTTCGCCAAGGCCATAGGCCCGTCCTACGAGGCCGCCCTTGTCGATCTTGGCCTGTTTGTCCGAACGCTTGAGCAACGAGGCGGCCAGCGCGGGGGACAAGACCAGCGCGACCAGCACGGACAGCGCCATCGACGACACGATGGTGATGGAGAATTGCCGGTAGATCACACCGGTCGAGCCGCCGAAAAAGGCCATCGGCAGGAACACCGCGGACAGCACCAGCGCGATCGCGATCAGCGCGGTGTTGATCTCGCCCATCGACTTGATCGTCGCCTCGCGTGGCGTGATGTCGGGGTCCTCTTCCATCACCCGCTCGACATTCTCGACCACGACGATCGCATCGTCGACGAGCAGGCCGATCGCAAGCACGAGGCTGAACAGCGTCAGGGTGTTGATCGAAAAGCCGGCGGCGGCCAGCACGCCGAAGGTCCCCAGCATCACCACCGGCACCGCGATCGCCGGGATCAGCGTCGCGCGCCAGCTCTGCAGGAAGACGAACATCACCAGCACGACCAGCAGGATCGCCTCGAACAGGGTGATCACCACCTCCTCGATCGACAATTTGATGAAGGCTGTCGCGTCGTTCAGATAGACATGCTTGTAATAAGGGGGGAAATTGGCCGATGCCTTGTCGACATAATCATGGACCATTTCGGACGTCTTGAGCGCGTCCGCGCCCGGGGCGAGCAGGACCGCCATGCCGACGCCGGGATGCTTGTTGATGCGGCCGGTGACGTTATAATTTTCGCTGCCCAGTTCGACCCGGGCGACATCCTGCAGCAGCACGCGGGAACCATCTCCCTGCGGCTTGATGACGATCTTCCGGAATTGATCGACCGTGGTCAGTCGCGAGCGCGAGGTGACGGTCGCATTGAGCATCTGTGCGTCGGATGAGGGTACGCCGCCGATCTGTCCGGCCGCCACCTGTGCATTCTGGGCCTGGACGGCGGAGATGATATCGTCCGCATTGATCCCGACCGCCGCCATCTTGTGCGGGTCGAGCCAGATGCGCATCGCATAGGGCGAGCCGAACACGTTGATGTCGCCGACGCCGGGGATACGGCCGACGCCATCCTGCAGATTGGACGCCAGATAATCCGCGACGTCGCGGTTCGTCGATCGGTCGCTCTCGTCATAGACCCCGACGACCATCAGAAAGTCCGAGTTCGACTTGGTGACGACCAGTCCCTGCTGCTGGACCTGCTGCGGCAGCCGCGGCAGTGCCTGCTGAACCTTGTTCTGCACCTGGACCTGGGCGATGTCGGGATCGACCCCCTTGTCGAAGGTGACATTGATCTCGGCGCGGCCCGCCGAATTGGATGACGAGGAGAAATAGAGCAGCCCGTCGATGCCGGTCAGCTGCTGCTCGATGATCTGGGTGATGTTCGATTCGATCGTCTCGGCCGATGCGCCGGGATAATTGGCACGGATATTCACCGATGGCGGGGCGATGTTCGGATATTGCGACACGGGCAGGCTCAGCAGCCCGCCGGTGCCCAGCAGCATGATCACGATCGCGATCACCCATGCGAAGATGGGCCGATCGATGAAGATGCGTGAAATCACGGTCCTAGCCGGCCTTGCGCGCTGCGGGCGGAGAGCCGGCGGGAACCGGCCGGATCGGCTGGCCCGGCTTGATCCTGCCCAGCCCCTCGACGATCAGCTTGTCGCCGGGTTTGAGGCCGGTGGTCACCAGCCACTTGTCACCCACCGTGTTGGCGGCGGTGACGGACCGTAGCTCTGCCTTGCCGTCCTTGCCGACGAGCATGACCGTCGCTTCGCCCTTGGGATTGCGGGTGAGGCCGGCCTGCGGAACGAGGATCGCGTCGCGCGCGGTGATCTGTGAAAGATTGGCGCGGACATACATGCCCGGCAGAAGCAGGCCCTGCGGATTGGGGAAGCGGGCGCGCAGCGTGACCGTGCCCGTCGCGGGATCGACCATCGCTTCGGTGAACTCCAGCCGCCCCGTCGCGCCATATTCGCTGCCGTCCTCCAATTTGAGGGTAACGGCCGCGCTCGAGCGCGTACCGCCGCCGCTGGCCAGCTGGCGGCGCAGTGCCAGCAGGTCCGCGCTTGACTGCTGGATGTCGACGAAGATCGGATCGAGCCGCTGGATGGTCGTGAGCGGATCGGCCTGGCCCGTCGTGACGAGTGCTCCGGTCGTGACCAGCGAGCGGCCGATCCGTCCGCTGATCGGGGCGGGAACATCGGTGAAGCGCAGATTGATCCGTGCGGTTTCCAGCTGTGCCGCATTCTGGGCCACGGCCGCGGAGGCCTGCTTCGCTGCTGCGCTGGCGTCGGTATAGTCCTGCTTGCTCACCGCCTCGATCTGGGCGAGCGGCTTCAGGCGGCTGGCGCGGGCGGCGGCGGCTTCGCGCTGGGCGCGGGCATTGTCCAGATTGGCCGCAGCCTGATTCAGCGCGGCGCGATAGAGGCGCGGGTCGATCTGATAGAGTGTCTGGCCGGCGCGGACGATGCTGCCTTCCTCGAACAACCGCGCCTTCACGATGCCGGAAACCTGGGGGCGGACCTCCGACGTCTCATAGGCGGCGGTGCGGCCGGCCAGCTCGATGAAGAGGGGCACCGTCTCGGTTTTGAGCACGATATAGCCCGCCTCGGGCGGCGGTGGGGTCGGCTTCCTTTCGGAACAGGCGGCGAGAAGCATGCCGACCGCGAGAAGGAGTCCGCCGGTGCGGCCTACTATTGGGAACTGCATCATGTGACCTTCGCGAACAGCGGCGGGCATCCTGTCTGCTAGCCGTACCGATCGGTCAAAACAATCGTCACGATGTGCGAATGCGAAGTTTTTTAGATATCGAAACCGTTATGATGCGATTCCCTCCCCCCGCAGGCAGGGAGAGGGAATGCTGCGATGCAATATGCCGTTGAGGCAGATCGGAAGAG
>SCUQ01000357.1 GCA_004297635.1 Rhizorhabdus sp.
CTCTTCCGATCTCATAGCCGCATGAAGGCGACCCGGTCGCGGTGCTGGGGGTTCATGTTCGCCTGCACCTTGAAGATGAAGCCCGCGACATTGGTCTCGCCGGGATCGACGTCGCGCGGCTCGCCCGGCTGGGGACGGGGCGACGGTGCATAGTCGGCGAGCGCGTCGATCAGCTGCTCGACACCGAAATCCTTGAGCGCCGATCCGAAATAGACCGGGGTAAGATCGCCGTTGCGATAGGCGGTCTCGTCGAACGGGGCATAGCCGACTTCGGCCAGCTCGATCTCCTCGCGCACCTGGGCCAGCACATGCGCGGGCACCAGATCGTCGAGTTGCGCATCGTTGATCCCGGCGACCGAGACCGCATCGCCCTCATAGGCGCCGGTCGCATCCGAAGCGGGCCGGTACAACCGGTCGCGAGCGATATCGTATATGCCTTCGAAGGTGCCGCCCATGCCGACCGGCCAGCTCATCGGCGATACGTCGAGCGCCAGCGCGTCGGCGATCTCGTCGAGCAGTTCGAAGGCGGGGCGCCCCTCCCGGTCGACCTTGTTGACGAAGGTGATGATCGGCACCGAGCGCAGCCGGCACACCTCGAACAGCTTGCGCGTCTGCGGCTCGATGCCCTTGGCCGCGTCGATCACCATCACCGCCGAATCGACCGCGGTCAGCGTGCGATAGGTGTCCTCCGAAAAATCCTCATGGCCCGGCGTGTCGAGCAGGTTGAAGGTAATGCCGCCGCGCTCGAACGTCATCACCGACGAGGTGACGGAAATGCCGCGCTGCTGCTCGATCTTCATCCAGTCGGAACGCGCCCGCCGCGTCTGGCCGCGCGCCTTCACCTCCCCGGCGAGATGGATCGCGCCGCCGAAGTACAGCAGCTTCTCGGTCAGGGTGGTCTTGCCGGCGTCCGGGTGCGAGATGATCGCGAAGGTACGGCGGTCGGGGCGGTCGGTCTTGCTCATGATGGCGGCGGCGCTTAGCAGCGATGGCGCATGCCGTCACCTTTTCCCTATGACGTCATCATTCTCGGCGCCGGCGCCGCAGGCATGATGTGCGCGCTGACCGCCGGACAGCGGGGGCGACGGGTGCTGCTGCTCGATCATCTCGACCGGGCGGGCGCGAAGATCCTGATTTCCGGCGGGGGACGGTGCAACTTCACCAATGTCGAGGGCGGCCTCGCCGAACGCTATCTGTCGGCCAACCCGCATTTCGCGAAATCGGCGCTGGGCCGCTATGGCCCGCAGGATTTCATCGATCTGGTCGATGCGCATGGCATCGCCTGGCATGAGAAGACGCTGGGCCAGCTGTTCTGCGACGGATCGGCGAAACAGATCGTGGCGATGCTCGATGACGAATGCGCCAAGGGCGGCGTGGAGACGAAGCTGCTCACCCGCATCACCGCCATAACGAAGCCCGACCAGTTCCACGTCGAAACCCCCGGCGCCACCTTTGTCGCGCCGTCGCTGGTGATCGCGACCGGCGGCCCGTCCATCCCCAAAATGGGTGCGACCGGCTTCGCCTATGATGTCGCGCGCCAGTTCGGCCTGAAGGTCGTCGAGCCGCGCCCCGCGCTGGTCCCGCTGACCCTGGGGCAGGACGATCGGCTGTTCGAAAGCCTGTCGGGCGTCTCGCTCGACGTCGTCGCGAGCCTCGGCAAAGCGCGCTTCCGGGAGGCCGCGCTGTTCACCCATCGCGGGCTTTCCGGTCCGGCGATCCTGCAGATCAGCAGCTATTGGCGGCACGGCGACAGCATCGCGCTGGACCTGCTGCCCGGAACCGATGCCGCCGCGCTGCTGATCGAGGCCAAGCGGGCCCGCCCCAGGGCCGAACCGCGCACGATCCTGCGCGAACGCTTCCCCGATCGGCTGGCCGATGTGCTGGCGGACCGGCTCGGCTTTGCCGGGCAGCTCCACGGCCTGAAGGATCAGGCGCTGGCCGAAGCCGGGCGCCGGCTGAATGGCTGGGCGTTCACGCCCAATGGCTCGGAGGGTTTCGCCAAGGCCGAGGTGACGATCGGCGGGGTCGCGACCGACGGGCTGGACCAGCGCGGCCTGATGGCGCGGAAGGTCCTGGGGCTGCATTTCATCGGCGAGGCGGTCGACGTGACCGGCTGGCTGGGCGGCTATAATTTCCAATGGGCGTGGGCGAGCGGCCGCGCGGCGGGCGAAGCCGCCTGACGTCCCAGCCGGCC
The DNA here is from genome assembly GCA_004297635.1 of Rhizorhabdus sp. Taxonomy (GTDB): domain Bacteria; phylum Pseudomonadota; class Alphaproteobacteria; order Sphingomonadales; family Sphingomonadaceae; genus Rhizorhabdus. The sequence goes on from SCUQ01000357.1 coordinate 2,195, forward strand.
GCCGCTGAGCAGATCGGCCGCCGCCGGTGAGACCACCTCGATCAGCCGGGCGAGGAGGATGGCGAAGCCCAGCGCCAGAGCCGGCTGCACCAGGAAGAACAGCGGCCAGCCGGTGCTGCCCATCGGCCCGGTGACGGCGCCGACCGCGGGCGCCAGCAGCCACATGAAGAGCAGATGGCTGCAGAACAGGAAGAAGGCATAGCGCTCCAGGCCGAGCAGCCAGGCTCCGATGCCGCGCCGGGCCAGCGCCATCGCGCTGCGCCAGACGAGCAGCGCCGCCGTCGCCCGCGCGAGCAGATCGACCGTGGCGACCAGCTCGACATGATAGCCGGCAATCCCCTCGCCATGTACGGACAGCCAGATCTTGACCGGAACGATCAGCGCGAAGGGCAGCGCCGCGCGCCAGAAGGCGAGCGCCCCCATGCGTTCGGCCAGGCCGTGGCGCCGGGCCAGTATACCGGTGACGAAGAACAGCAATATGCCCGGCCGCAGCAGGACCAGCAGCTGCCAGCCGGCGATCGTCCAGAGCGCCGCCCCGCCCGCGATCGCCAGCAGACAGCGCGACCGCAGCCGCACCAGCCAGGGCGCCACGAGCATGCAGACGAACAGGTCGCGCAGGAAACTGGTCTGGACATTGATGTCGCCGGCGCGGGTGAGGTTGAGCAGATTATCGGCGAGCCAGCGCATGTCGCCGGGCAGCGGCGCCCGGATCAGGCCGAGCCCGCCCGCCCCGACGACGAGCAGCAGCGCGATCGCGTTCCACAGCAGCATGGGCAGCAGCACCGTCCGCGCCTTGCCGCCGAGAAAGAGGCGCGGGCCGCGCTTCACCAGCGACTGCGCGACCAGCCAGCCCGCAACGACGCTGAGCAGCGGCACCGCGCTGCGCCCGAACAGTTCGACCACCGTCCAGCGCATCACATGCTGCGCCGATCCGGCAAGGGCTGCCATCTCGTCGCCGCCCAGCCCCGTCCAGCCATGGACCCAGACGATCCCGAGGATGCAGATCAGCCGCGCGATGCCGATCGTCTGCGATATTGGCAGCAGCGGCGGCTGCGCCATGCGGCGCGCCTGGGTGTCGGGCGGAAGCATCCGGCTCATCGCATCCGAAGCTGGCCGGTACGGGCTGAACGTCGCCTAAACGGCGACCGCGCCCACCGTGACCCCGCCACGGCCCACCCTGAAACGGTCGATTTCCAAGCCGGCATGCCCCCCTCCCGCAGTGCCCGTGGGGCCCGATCCACAGGCCTTACGCAGCCGCGCCGAATTTCTTCCATCGGCATGATGCGGGGGGTGGCTGGCCTTTTGCGCCGATCTTCCCTATAGGGCGCCTCAACATCGCCGCGCGCAGAGTAGCGCCGGCCCCTGCAACATCGGAAATTAAATGCCCTTTTCTTCCCTGCCGCGGCTGGTCGCCGAGGCAATCACCGAGCGCGGCTATACCGAGCCCACCCCCGTCCAGGCGCAGGTGATCGCCGCCGAGGCGCATGACCGCGATCTTCTGGTCTCCGCACAGACCGGATCGGGCAAGACCGTCGCCTATGGCCTCGCCATCGCCCAGACGCTGCTGCAGGGCGCCGAGAATCTGCCGCGCCCGGGCGAACCGCTCGCCCTGATCATCGCGCCGACCCGGGAGCTCGCACTCCAGGTCGAGCGCGAGCTGCAATGGCTCTACGCCAAGCTCGGCGCGCGGGTGACGAGCTGCGTCGGCGGAATGAACGTCCGCGTCGAGCAGCGCGCCCTGTCCTATGGCTGCCACATCGTCGTCGGCACGCCGGGACGGCTGAAGGACCATCTCGAACGCGGCACGCTCCAGCCGGGATCGCTGCGCGCGGTGATCCTCGACGAGGCCGACGAAATGCTCGACCTCGGCTTCCGTGAGGACCTCGAGGAGATCCTCGACATGACGCCGCCCGAGCGGCGCACATTGCTGTTCTCCGCGACGATGCCGAAGCCGATCGCGCTGCTCGCCAAACGCTACCAGCGCGACGCGCTGCGCATCGAGACGACCAATGCCCGCGAGGCGCATGCCGATATCGATTATCGCGCGATGGCCGTCGCCCCCGCCGACATCCAGAACGCCGTGGTCAATGTGCTGCGCTTCCACGAGGCCAAGGGCGCGATGGTGTTCTGCGCGACCCGCGAGAATGTCCGCCGGCTGTCGGCGACGCTCACCGAGCGCGGTTTTTCGGCGGTGACGCTGTCGGGCGAGCTCAGCCAGAATGAGCGCAACCATGCGCTGCAGGCGCTGCGCGATCGCCGCGCCCGCGTCTGCATCGCGACCGACGTCGCCGCGCGCGGGATCGACCTGCCCGGCCTCGAACTGGTCATCCATGCCGAGCTGCCGATCAATCCGGAGACGCTCCAGCACCGTTCGGGCCGCACCGGCCGCGCGGGCAAGAAAGGCACCTGCGTCCTCATCACCCCCTATCAGCGCCGGCGCCATGCCGAACGGCTGCTGCGCGCCGCCAATGTCAACGCGACGTGGGAATCGGTGCCGAGCCCCGACACCATCTATGCGCGCGATCAGGAGCGGCTGCTGGAGAGCCTGTCCGTCGGCGAGGTATCGGAAGAGGATCTGGAGGTCGCCCGCAAGCTGCTGGAGACGAAGAGCGCCGAGGAGATCGCCGCCGCCTTCGTCCGCACCCAGCGCCAGAGCCTGCCCGCCCCGGAGGAGCTGATCGACGCATCCCCGATGGCGCGCGGCGAGCGCGAGCAGGCGACCCGCGAACAGGGCCCACGCCCCGGCTTCGAGGAGACCATGTGGTTCCGCATGAATGTCGGGCGCGGCGCCAATGCCGATCCCCGCTGGCTGCTGCCGCTGGTCTGCCGGCGCGGGCACATCACCAAGCGCGACGTCGGCGCGATCCGCATCTTCCAGACCGAGACCCGGTTCGAAATCCCCCGCGCGATCGCGAGCAAGTTCATCGATGCGCTGAAGCGCACAGCGGGTGAGGAGGACGGCGTCGTCATCGAACCGGCCGGCGACGATCCCACCCCGCCCGTCGGGCAACTGCGCGAACGCCGCGGCCCGCCGCCGCGCGCACAGCTTCGCCCCAACTACACGCCGCGCGGCCCGGGCGGCCCAGGCGGCCCTCCGCGGGGTGCCGGCGGCCCCGGCGGCCCGAAGCGCTACGGCGCCAAGCCGTTCAACAAGGGCGGGCGCAAGCCGGGGGCCTGAACCTGCAGCAGGGTTGCTGTCAGGGGGAGGGTCATCGGTCCTGTCGTTGAAAAGGGGCGGCTTGCCCGCCGACTTCATATGCCGGGTGCAAGGTGCGTTCGCCAAGCTTCCCCATGGCCGCGGCTTCCGGCTAATCTGCGGCCATGAGCAGAATCCGACTCGCGCTTGCCGCCCTCGCCGCCCTATCCGCTGCCCCGCTCCTCGCCCAGGCGGCGGTGCCTTCCACGGCCGTTGCGCCCCCCGCCGCGCCCGCGCCGAAGCCGGCGACCGTCCTGGTCCGCATCACCACCAGTGAGGGGCCGATCCTGCTCGAGCTGGAGAAGGAACGGGCACCGATCACCACGACCAACTTCCTGCGCTATGTCGATCTCAAGCGCTATGACGGGATCAGCTTCTACCGGTCCGTCGCGGTTCCCAACGAGCCGAGCCAAGGCTTCGTCCAGGCCGGCATCCGGGAGGATGCCCGCAAGATCCTGCCCCCCATCGCGCATGAATCGACGACGAAGACCGGCCTGCACCATAGCGACGGAGCCATCTCGATGGCGCGCAACGCGCCCGGCACCGCGACCTGCGACTTCTTCATCATCGTCGGCGACATGACCTATATGGACGCCAACCCCACCGCCCCCGGCGACAATCTGGGCTATGGGGTGTTCGGGCGTGTCGTCGAGGGGATGGACGTGGTGAAGAAGATTCTTGCCGCGCCCCGCTCCCCGACCGCCGGAGTGGGCGTGATGAAGGGGCAGATGCTTGCTGCTCCGGTCAAGATATTGACGGCACGCAGGGCTGTTGCACCGGCCGCACCGAAAGCGCCCTGACGCCGGACCGCTTCGCCCGGCGCAACCACAGGCAATTCAGGCCAGCACGTCCTTATAGTCTTCGCGCAACTGCGTCTTCTGCACCTTGCCCATGGCGTTCTTGGGCAGGGCATCGACGAAGACGATCGCGCGGGGCTGTTTGTAGCGGGCAAGCCGGTCCACGATTCCCGCCCGGATCGCGTCCGCATCGGCAAAATCCTTGTCACGCGGCACGACGACAGCGACCGGCGCTTCGCCCAGCTCGCGATGCGGCACGGCGACGACCGCCGACTCATGCACCTGCGGCAATTCGTCGAGCGCTGCTTCGACCTCGGCCGGATAGACGTTATAGCCGCCCGAGATGATCAGGTCCTTGGCGCGCCCGACGATGCTGATATATAGCCGCGCTCGTCGACCAGGCCGAGATCGCCGGAAATGAAATAACCGTCGCGGAACTCGGCGGCGGTCTTCTCCGGCATGCGCCAATAGCCCTGGAAGACATTGGGGCCGGCGATTTCGATCACGCCCACGTCGCCCTGCGGCAGCGCGGCGCCCGTATCCGGATCGGCAATACGTATAGAGACGCCGGGCATGGGCATGCCCACCGTTCCCGCGATCCGATCACCCGCATAAGGGTTGGAGATCGTCATGTTCGTCTCGGTCATGCCATAGCGCTCGAGGATGGCGTGACCGGTGCGTTCGCTGAATTCGCGGTGGATGTCGGCCGATAGCGGCGCCGATCCCGAGACGAACAGCCGGATATGCCGCACGAGATCGCCGGTGAAGCCGGGATCGTCGAGCAGGCGGATATAGAAGGTCGGCACCCCCATCATGCAGGTCGCGCGCGGCAGCGCCGCCAGCATCGCCTGCGCGTCGAACTTCGGTAGGAAGATCATCGCCGCGCCCGCCGCCAGGACGGTGTTGGTGCCGACGAACAGGCCATGGGTGTGGAAGATCGGCAGCGCGTGCAGCAGCACGTCGTCGCCGGTGAACGCCCAGGCATCCTTCAGCATGAAGGCGTTGGACCCGAGATTGTCATGGCTGAGCATCGCCCCCTTGGAGCGGCCTGTTGTGCCCGATGTGTAGAGGATCGCAGCGAGATCGCCATCCTCCCGCACGGCATCGTCGAAACCGCTAGGCTGGCCGGCGGCCTGGCCGGCAAGGCTTTCCAGCGTCTCCACCCGCGGCACGCCGACCGCCTTCGCCAGAGGCTCGATCGACGGAAGCGTCGCGGGATCGCAGACGAACAGCGCAGGTTCGGCATCGCGCATGAAATAATCGAGTTCGCCGGCCGTGTAGGCAGTGTTGAGCGGCAGGAAGACCGCCCCGGCCCTGAGCGCCCCCAGATAGAGCATCAGCATGTCGATGCTCTTGTTCGCCTGAACCGCGACCCGATCCCCCACGCCGACGCCCAAGGCACGCAGCATATGGGCGAACCCCGCCGAGCGGCGCGCGACGTCGCCATAGGTGACGATGCTGCCGTCGGGCAGATGGGCGAAAGGCGTTGCGGGATCGGGGAAGCCGGCGGCAAGGCGCGAATAGAGATTGCTCATGCCGGACCTCTTAGAACCTCTGCGGCCGCTTCGGCAACGCCATCACGCTGCGCCCCATCCATATCCGCCCCAGCAGCGCCGCCATCACCGTCGCGATCGCGGCAGCGGTGGCATCGAGCATGGGCAGCAGCGCGAACAGCAGGACGGTGAACAGGGCCGCTCCCACGAGGCGGATGCGTAATATCGTGGCGGCGCGGCCATGTGCGACGAGCAGGGGTTCGAGCGCGAAACCCGACAGGTCGATCGCCACGCCGACCGCGAGGATGGCGAGCGTCGCATAGGCGAAATCATAGGCGCTG
>SCUQ01000358.1 GCA_004297635.1 Rhizorhabdus sp.
ATGGGTCGCTACGAAGGTGACGCGAATCCGCTGGCAGATCACGGTGCTGGTCGGTTCCGTCACCCTGCTTTCGGCACTGGTCAAGAATATCGGCGCGCTGACGATGTTGATCCCGGCAGCCGTGAAGATGGCCAAGCGCTCGGGGGGATCGCCTGCGGTGTTCCTGATGCCGATGTCGTTCGGATCGCTGCTCGGCGGACTGATCACCATGGTCGGCACATCGCCCAATATCATCGTCTCGCGGGTCCGCGAGGAGATGACCGGTCAGCCCTTCCTGATGTTCGATTACGCGCCCGTCGGCCTCGGCCTCTCGCTGGCAGGGCTGATTTTCCTGCGGTTCGGCTATCGGCTGATCCCGCGCGATCGCCGTGCCGCGGCATCGCTGAGCGAGGCGCTCGACATCGCCGATTATAATACCGAGGCCGAGGTACCGCCCGGTTGCGCCACCGAAGGCCGGACGATCGCGTCATTCATCGAGCTCAACGACGGTGCGATCGTCGTCACCGGTATGATGCGCGGCACGCGGCGGCGCGCCGTGACGCTGCCCGATACGGTCATCGAGGCGGGCGACACCCTGTTCATGCGGGGCGAGCCCGATGCGCTGGGCAATGCGATCGACCGGGGCGGGCTGGAGCTTGTCGGCCAGGACCGCAGCATGGTCACCGGTACCCGCGCCGAGTTGCGCGGCGTGATCGAGGCGGTCGTAATGCCTCATTCGGCCTTGATCGGCGAAGCGGCCGGGGGGCTGGCACTGCACGATCGCCACGATCTCAATCTGATCGCCATCTCCCGCGCGGGCCATGCCATGGTCGATCGGCTCGGGGATACGCGTCTCGCTATCGGCGATGCGCTGGTGGTCCAGGGGCCGATCAATATCCTGCCCGAACGGATGCGGGCACTGGGCCTGCTGCCGCTGGCGGAACGCCCGATCCGGCTGGGAAGCGTCCGGCGGGGCCTGCTGCCGATCGCCATCCTGGCCGCCGCCATGGCGGCTACCGCGGCAGGGCTGATCCCGGTCGCGGTAGCCTTCTTCGCGGCTGCGGCAGCCGTCATGATCACCGGATCGATAAGCCCGCGCGAGGCCTATGAGAGCGTCGAATGGCCGATCCTTATCATGCTGGGGGCGCTCATTCCGGTCAGCGAAGCGCTGCAGACCACCGGCGCCACCGACCTGATGGCGCACTGGTTGTCGGACACCGCCCGGCAATTGCCCGTCTGGGGCGGGCTGGGCCTGATCCTGGTCGCCGCCATGGCGGTGACGCCATTCCTCAACAATGCCGCAACCGTGCTGGTGATGGCGCCGGTCGCCGCGATGTTCGCGAGCGACCTCGGCTACCGGCCCGATGCTTTCCTGATGGCGGTGGCGGTGGGTGCGGGCTGCGATTTCCTCACGCCGATCGGGCATCAGTGCAACACGCTGGTGATGGGTCCGGGCGGGTACAGGTTCGGCGACTATGCCCGGCTGGGGGCGCCCCTGTCGCTGATCGTCGTGCTGCTGGGTGTTCCATTGATCCTGATGACTTGGCCGGTCCACTGATAGCAGGCTAAGCGGGGGCATGAGCCTTGAATCCGTCCGCGCCTTCCTTGGCGAACATGCGCCCGACATCGCCATCATCCAACAGGATGCCAGCACCGCCACGGTGGCCGAGGCGGCCGCAACCCTGGGCGTGCTGCCCGGCCAGATCGCCAAGACGCTGTCGATCCGCATCGGCGATATCGTGATGCTGGTCGTCGCGCGCGGCGATGCGCGCCTCGATAATCGCAAGACCAAAGACGCACTGGGCGGGCGGCCCCGCATGCTCGGCGCGGAAGAGGTGGAGGCGTTGACGGGCCATCCGGTCGGCGGCGTGTGCCCGTTCGGTCTCGCCCGGCCGCTGCCCGTCTATTGCGATCTGTCGCTCCGTGATTTCGATATCGTCTACCCGGCGGCGGGATCGCGCACCGCTTCGGTCCGTCTCTCTCCCGACCGGCTCGCCGAACTGACCGGCGCGCGCTGGATCGATGTCTGCCAGCCGCCGGCCGGCTAGCCTCCGGCCGGGGCGGCCCGACCTAGGCAGCTGTCAGGGCAAAGAAAAAGGCCGGCGGGCAACTGCCCGGCCGGCCTCGATGTCCTGGGGAAGAAGCGGCGATCAGGCCTTGCAGCTCTGCGCCGGCTTGCCGGGGGCGGTGATCTCGACCTGCGGGCCATCACCACTCACCGAATAGCCTTCGGCGGTATAGGGCTTGCCGGGCTCGGCGGCGGTCAGCGTCGTACCGGGGCTCTGCTTGTCCGTCTTGTAGAGCGCCGTGTTGTTGCTGAGGAAATCGACATAGACCAGGCTCGCATCCTTGCAGCGGAAGGTACGGCTGTGGACCACCATAGGCGGCAGTTCGACCGGCTTGGCGGCATTCAGCGTCGCGGCATCGGGATCATTATCCCCCGCGGTAACGGTTTCGGGTTTGCCACAGGCGGTCAGCATCAGGGCGCAACCGAGAAAAGCGGCGGTGAGGAAGCGGGGGGGATGATTGTGCATAGCGGCGATGTCTTTGCGTTCCTTGTGTGCAGCGCGTCAAGTACGCCATGCCGATGAAGGCCGCCTGAACGTCAAAAATTTGGCTTAAATGTCGGAAAATTTCCCATCCTCGGCCAATATGCTCCTCAGCTGCATCCATCGCGCCCGCTTCTCGGCATAGGGAAGGGTATAGGCGGGGCTGCTCGAGGGCAGATCGAACATCCGAAGCGACACCTGGCCTTCGATCAGGCGCCGTCCGATTCGTGCCGCCGTCCCGCCATTGAATCCGATCGCCGCCAGCGACGGCAGTGCCGATATCAACGCGACGAGATCATTCGCCCGGTGATCGCGGATCGCGCCATCAAGGCTGCCGGGCCGCACCGCGTCGGCGACCACATCCCACAGGCCGACCTGGGCCTTCTGCAGCGCAACAAGCCGTGCCTCATATTCGAGATCATGCAGATCCTCGCGGCCGATCGCCGCCCCGACCAACCGCCAGAACTGGTTCTGGGGATGGGCATAATAGCGGGTCGCGCGCAGCGATGCCTCACCGGGCAGGCTCCCGAGCAGCAGCAGCCGCGTATCGCGCGCGACGATGGGAGGGAAGCTGGCCTTGCGATTCATCATGCCCCAAGCAGCATAGTCCCGCACCAAAGAGAAGCTATGTTGGCAAGGGCGAGCGCGCTCGGCTAGGAATCGGCTCATGGCACAAGACAGCATAGCGCCCAACGCGCTCGCCCTGATCGGCAACACCCCCCTGGTCAGGTTGAAGGGACCGAGCGAGGCGACCGGCTGCGAGATTCTCGCCAAATGCGAATTCATGAATCCGGGCGGATCGGTCAAGGACCGCGCCGCGCTGGCGATCATCACCGACGCCGAGGAGCGCGGCCTGATCGCGCCCGGCGGCACCATTGTCGAAGGGACTGCCGGCAATACCGGGATCGGGCTGGCGCTGGTCGGCAACGCGCGTGGATATCGCACGATCATCGTGATGACCGACACGCAGAGCCAGGAGAAGCAGGACACGTTGCGCGCGCTGGGGGCCGAGCTGATGCTGGTGGCGCCGACCGCTTATTCAAACCCCGCCCATTACGTCCACACGTCCCGCCGCGTGGCCGAAGAGACGCCGGGCGCATTATGGGCCAACCAGTTCGACAACACCGCCAACCGCCTGGCGCATATCCGCACCACGGCACCCGAGATCTGGGCGCAGACCGGTGGCAAGATCGATGGTTTCACCTGTGCCGCCGGCACCGGCGGCACCATCGCCGGGGTGGGCCTGGGTCTTAAGGAGTTCCGCGACGACATCGTTATCGGCCTGACCGATCCGCATGGCGCGGCGCTCTACAATTATTTCGCACATGGCGAGCTGAAGGCTGAAGGGTCGAGTGTCGCCGAAGGCATCGGCCAGAGCCGCATCACCGCCAATCTCGATGGCGCGCCGATCGACACCCAGTTCCGCATCTCAGACGAACAGGGCCTCGAACAGGTGTTCGCGCTGCTCGAACATGAAGGGCTGTGCGTCGGCCTTTCATCCGGGATCAATGTTGCCGGTGCGATGGCGCTGGCGCAGGAGATGGGGCCCGGAAAGACGATCGTGACGGTGCTGTGCGATCCCGGCATGCGCTACCTGTCGTCGCTGTTCAATCCGGCCTGGCTGGAAGCCAAGGGCCTGCCGGTTCCGGCACTGCTGCGCCGCTGAGCCCTGCCGCCGTCGCATGCGGCGGTCTCGACGATTGTCCCGTGACGGGAAAGATTGGCGATTGACCTCCGCGCCGCGCTGACGGACATAGCGCCCATGGAGTTCGTCGGCTGATGCAGCGCGTCCGGATCGGCATAACCGGCCTTGCGGTCGTCTTCCTTGTCGTGCTCCTCGCGGCCGCGGTCGTCGGCTTTCGCGCCAAGGAAAAGGTCGGCGAGACCAACACCGTCGCTGCATCCAATGGCAGCGAGGCTCCACCCTCCGATCCGCTCGCCGAACTCGGCGTGGCGCCGGGCGGCACCACCGGATCGGCCGGCGATGGCCAGGACGGCAGCAAGAAACCCTGATCAGAGCCGCCTGAGCCGGCTGTAACGGGTCCGCCCGCAGCGCGACTCGATGCGGGCAAAGCGGCGTCCCATGGCCGATCATGGTCCCCGCGCCGACCATCGCTTCCCATCCTGTCCCATGGCGTCCCAGGCGGGCGCAACTTTCTCGACATGCTTATCCACAGGTGCATCCACCCCGCCTGACGCTGGAAATCCCGCATTTCCGCGCCTCGGACCGCCACCTCCCCCACCCGCCACGATCCAGGAATCCACACCCTTATCCCATATGATCCCATGCTATTCCAAAAAAACCCGTTGAGATTCCATGCCGACCCACGTACATCCCTCATGGTGAAATGGGGTGGGGAGTATCGCGTGGCGTAATACGCCTCGGGCCGTCCGGATCGGACGGCGCGGCCGCAGCGATGCTCTCCCAATAGAATGGGGTATGTCGGGTGGCGGCGGGCGGTGCGATCTTCAATGACGTTCATTTGAACGCCGTAGACGCGAAGGCCCGCGTGTCGCTTCCGGCTGCCTTCCGCCAGACCATCGATATCCGCTGCAACACCGGCAAGGTCGCGCCCGGCCTCGCGAAGACTTTGCGCATGTCGGTGAACAGCGCGCTCGGCTGCATCGAGGTGAGCGACGGGCTCAACATTGCCGATACCGAGGAGCAGCTCACCGCTCATGCCGCGCGCGTGTCCGAAAAGACCGGCGAACTGATGAGCGACGTGCTCGACGAGCTCGAAGCCAAGACCTTCCCGATGATGAAGGATGTCTCCTTCGACAATGATGGCCGCATGGTCCTGCCCGAACGGCTGCGCGAAAAGGCGGGGATCGACCGCGAGGCCTTCTTCGTCGGGCGTGGCCGGCGCTTCCGCATCTGGGCACCGAGGGTCCTGCAAGATCGCCCCGAAGGCGAGTCCGAAGAGGTTCTCAAGGAGCTCGCCGACATGATCCGGAAGCGGACGGGCGGATGACCGCGACCGCACCCCATATCCCCGTCCTGCTCGACGAGGTGATCGCCGGCCTCGATCCGAAGGCTGGCGAAACCCATGTCGACGGCACTTTCGGCGCGGGCGGCTATACCCGCGCGCTGCTCGATACGGGCGCGCGCGTCTATGCGTTCGACCGCGATCCCGACGCCATCGCCGAGGGCCGGGCCTTCGCGGAAGAGCAAGGCGGCCGGCTGATCCTGGTGCCGGAGCGTTTCTCGCGTCTCGCCGAGGCGCTGGCCGAGCGGGGCGTCGATCAGGTCGACGGCGTCACCCTCGACATCGGCGTTTCGTCGATGCAGCTCGACCGTGCGGAGCGCGGCTTCTCCTTCCAGGCCGATGGGCCGCTCGACATGCGGATGGACCAGGCCGGCATGAGCGCGGCCGACTTCGTCAACGAGGCCGACGAAGAAGAAATCGCCGACGTCCTCCACGATCTGGGCGAGGAGCCGCGGGCACGTCGCGTCGCACGCGCGATCGTGCATGCCCGGCCGATCACCCGCACCGCCCAGCTCGCCGACGTGGTCCGCCGCGCGCTCGGACACAAGCCACACGAGAAGAAGGATCCGGCGACCCGCACCTTCCAGGCGATCCGCATCCACCTGAACGCCGAGCTCGACGAGCTGGAACAGGGGCTTGCGGCCGCCGAACGGGTGCTCCGGCCCGGCGGCCGGCTCGCGGTCGTATCCTTCCATTCGATCGAGGATCGGATCGTCAAGCGCTTCCTGCGCGAGCGCAGCGGCGCGACGCCGGCCGGTTCGCGCCACCTTCCCGATATACGCGGCGCCGGGCCGCGTCCCAGCTTCGAGGCGGTCGCCAAGCCCGTGCGCGCCGGAGAAGCCGAGATCGCCCGCAACCCCCGCTCCCGATCGGCCACGCTGCGCGTCGCCCACCGCACCGAAGCTTCCCCTTGGGGCGCCGGCCCGAGAAAAGAAGGACGTCAGGGATGATCACGACCCGCTTCAAGGAGGTGGTCTGGACTGGTGGCATCTGTGCCGCCGCCCTCACCTTCTACATGATTTCCCAGACCGTGGCGGCCAAGCGCGCCGAGCTGGCCGGGGTCGAGCGCCGGATTGCCTCGACCCAGCAGGAGATCCGTCAGCTCCGCACCGAGATCGACACGCGCGGCGGCCTCGCGCAGATCGAGAAGTGGAACCAGAATGTCTATGGGCTGCAGGCGCCCGGTGCCGAACAGTTCGCGATGAGCTCGGTGCGGCTGGTGGCCCTGACCCAGCCGCAGCCCTCGGCCAATCCGCTGCCGCTCGATCCGGCGATCGTCGCCAGCCATGGCGCGGTCAACAAGGTCAGCTTCGACCGGATCGAGGACAGCGGCACCGATGCGCCTACAACGCGCACCGCGCCGTCCGCTCCCGCCGCGCCCGCCATCAGCCAGCCAGCACTGCGCCAGGCCAATTATGTCCAGCCCAAGGCTTCGGCGCTGGCGCCCCAGACCGTCTCACCGGTACATGAGGCGGCGATGCGAAAGCCGGTGAAGCTGACCCGTCTCGACGACAGCTTCCTCGAAGGCCTCGGCGATGAAGGATCGGCCCGCGCCCGCAAAGGCAAGCCATGAACGCGCCCGCCGCAGGGCTCGCCCTGCCGCGCGACCGCGCCATCGCGAAGATCAATGACCGTGTTGCCATCGCCCATTACCGGCTGATGATCCTGATGCTGCTGTTCGGCCTGATGGTCGGCGTGATCGGCGTCCGCCTGCTCTACCTCGCCCTGTTCAACGCGCCCGATCGCAGCCCCCGGGTCTCGGGGATCGTGCCCCGCGCCGACATCACCGATCGCAACGGCATCGTCCTGGCCGGCAACATCAAGGGCATCAGCCTCGCCATCCGCCCGCCCCGCATCATCGGCGACCGGGAGCGGCTGGCGGTAGAGCTGGCGCGCCTCTTCCCGGCCCGGCCGGTCGACTATTATCGCCGCATCCTGAGCGGCAAGCGCAAGTTCGTCTATCTCGAGCGCGGCGCCACCCCCGCCAAGATCCACGCCGTCCGCCTGCTCGGCGAACCGGCGATCGAGGAGGTGCCAGAGCCCAAGCGCTTCTACCCGCAAGGCACGATGGCCAGCCAGGCGATCGGCTATATGGATATCGGCGGCGTGCCGGTGAGCGGCATGGAAGCCTATCTCGACAAGCGCCTGACCAGCGCCGCCAATGGCGGCAAGCCGGTCGCCCTGTCGATCGACAGCCGCGTCCAGGCGGCGATGGAAAGCGCGCTCGCCGCCCAGGTGGTCAAGCACAGCGCGGTCGGCGGCGCCGGCATCGTCCTGGATGTCCACACCGGCGAGATACTGGCGATGGCGTCGCTCCCGGTCTTCAACTCGAACGCGCCGGGCCTCGTCCCCGTGGGCACCGATCCGCTGCGCCCCGACGCACGCTACAACCGTGCGATCAGCTCGGTCTATGAGCTCGGCTCGACCTTCAAGATGATCACCTTCGCCAATGCGATCGAAAATGGCGTGATCACCGATTTCGGCAAGCGCTACGACGCGACCGCGCCGCTGCAGGTCGGCCGCTTCAAGATCAAGGACGACCATCCCGAGAACCGCTGGATGTCGATCCCCGACATCATGATCCATTCGAGCAACATCGGCACCGCGCGGATCGCCGACGAGATCGGCGAGGCACGCACTGCAGCCTTCTTCCGCAAGCTCGGCTTCGACCGGCCGGTGGACCTCGAGCTGGGCGCGCGCGGCAAGCCGCTATGGCCGGGTTTCTGGGCGCGCACCACGGTGATGACCACCGCCTATGGCCATGGCATCGCGGTCAGCCAGCTCCATCTCGCCAACGCCTATGCCGCGCTGATCAATGGCGGCATCCTGCGCCCCGCGACGATGCTCAAGCGTGCTCCGGGCGACGTCCCGTCGGGCCAGCGCGTCATATCCGAGGCGACCAGCCACCGTATCCGCCAGCTGATGCGGCTGGTCGTGACCCATGGCACCGGCAAGACCGGCAACGTCCCCGGCCTGCGCATCGGCGGCAAGACCGGCACCGCGGAGAAAAATCTCAACGGCCGCTATATCCACAACAGCCTCGTCACCACCTTCGCCGGCGCCTTCCCGATGGACGCGCCCCGCTATGTCGTGATCGTGACGATGGACGAGCCGCAGGGCATCAAGGAAACCTACGGCTTCCGCACCGCCGCCTGGACGGCGCTCCCCGCCG
>SCUQ01000601.1 GCA_004297635.1 Rhizorhabdus sp.
ACGCCTTCCAGGTCGGTCGGCAGCTTGTTGAGCGCATCGATCCGCCCCACCAGGGGGAAGGAGACGCTGCCGTCGGGCAGCACCTTGAGCACCCGCTGGAGCCGTTCGTCGCCCCACACATATATCTCTATCTCATCGCCCGGATTGATCCTGTAAGGCTTCAGCGGGGCGGCACCCCCGGGCGCGGGCGGCGTGGCGGCGAACGCGGACGCCGCCAGCAGGGCCGCCGCGCCGATCGTGGAGCCAGCCTTGATCATCCCCCGCATACGCATCACTGCCCCAAACTCCCGGCCTTCCGGCTGCGCCGAAACCGCCGGGCCGCGGTCATCGACCGGCCGCCCGACGCAGGTCCACAGCATTGCTGCAACAAGTGCCTCAAAATCGCGGCGCTTGAAACAGAAAAAGCCTTCACAAACCGTGACTTTGCACATGCTAACAATTGCCACGCCGCGATCGTCGCCTTCAGCGCCGTCATGCACGTACGTGCGCAAGGAGACGCAGCGTCCAGCCGGCGCGCCGCTCGGCCGACAAATGCGCAAGACGGTGGTGCGGGCGGGGGGACTCGAACCCCCACAGGTCTCGCGACCTTACGGATTTTCGTACCACTTCGGCTTTCGCCGCCGGGCCGGGCAGTTCCGGCACGTTCGTGGTCTGGACTATCCCTTCGCCCTATCCGCGATGCGGACGTAGGCGCTGCCCGTCTAGTCTCTACACCTTCCGCCGAAGCATGCTCCGCCGGCTTGGCTCGGGATCACCAGGAAAAGGCTTCCCCGAATTTGAGCAGTTCTGCACCACCGGTTTCCCGGCGGGCACTCGATACCGGAGTCCTGTTTCCCCGCTTCAAGTCCGTTGCGTCTACCAATTTCGCCACGCCCGCAGCGTCGCAGCCAGGTGCATAGCCACGCCTCCGCAGCCCGCCAAGCGCGAATCGCCGTGGCGCCGCCTCAAACGTTAAGGCGGACGCGCATTTCCTTGCCCGGCTTGAAATAGGGTACGCGCTTCGCCGAAACCGGCACTGTATCGCCAGTCCGGGGATTACGACCAACGCGAGCGCCGCGGCTTCGCGTGGAAAAGGCACCGAAACCACGAAGTTCAACGCGGCCACCCTCAGCAAGACGGCGTGTAATCGCATCGAATACTGTTGCGACGATCTTTTCGACTTCTTTAGGCGAAAGATCGGGATTCTGCTGCGCCAGCAATTGTACCAACTCGGATCTGATCACGTAGCGACCCCCTTCGGCGTCATGGTCAAACCGTCAAATGCTTTCTGGGCACCCGATAGCCGCCGCCATTGACAAAGCCTGCCCCGTCAGGCCCCGTTCGACTCCATCTAGCTATAAAAACACGCGTAAATCAATCGAAGTTAAGGATTTCACCGAGCGGTCGCCGGGCTCCTCGTTCAGCCTTGCGACAGACAGCCCGTCGCAATAGAGGAAGCCGACGTCGCGGGATGGCTGATCGCCGCCCGTATCGAAAGGGTCCTCGATGCTGAACCGCTTTGTGCTTGCCTCTGTTCTGACCGCCTCGCTCGCCGTGCCAGCCTTCGCGGCACCGCTTCCCAAGCCGCCGATCTTCGGCGTCTGCGGTGCATGCCACAAGGTCGAGAAGGGTGCGCCAAATGGCATCGGTCCCAATCTGTGGGGCATCGCCAATACCAAGGCGGGCGAAGTCCCTGGCTTCGCCTTCTCGCCAGCGATGAAGGCATCGAAGGTCAAGTGGACCCGGGCCAACCTGATCGCCTTCATCCAGGAACCGCAGAAGACCATACCCGGCACCCGTATGCCATTCGCCGGCCTCAAGAACCCAACATCGGCGGCCCAGATCGCCGACTATATCCTGTCGCTGAAATAGCCGCGGACGCCCATCCCCCATCACGGGCGGCGGACGCTTCCGGAGCGGTCGCCCGGACGGGCAGGAACATCCTGATCGTCGGCCACAGCCATGTTCACGCCTTGCGCCAGGCGGCGATCCGCCGCCGCGAGGCCGATCCGCTGCGGCCGCGCGCGCGCACCATTTATCTGCTCGACCCGGCCTTCGCGCCGGAGATGGACGGCGACGATTTCGGACCCGCGCTCAAGGCTGCGATCCGGGACCAGATCGCGCGCCACGATCCTATCATCGCATCGGCGATCGGCGGCAACGCCCATGCCGCGTTCGCCATGATTCCCCGCGAGCGCTTCGACTTCGTCATTGATGGTGGTGAGACATTGCCGATCGACGAAGGCGCCGAGATCCGCACCGAAGCCGAAATGCGCCAGCGACTGGCCCCCTGGCTCGAACTCGAGATGCACCGGCTACGGCTGCTGCGCGCCGTGGCGGGTCCGTTCTGGCATCTGGAATCGCCGCCGCCGGTGCGCAGCGCGGAATGGATCATGGCGCATGCCGAGCCTTATTTTACCGAACAGCCCGACTATCA
>SCUQ01000359.1 GCA_004297635.1 Rhizorhabdus sp.
CGCCGCCGCCGCGATCGGCGTACCGAGGGCCGCACCGATATTGATGCCGTCGTTGCGCTGGCCGCTACCGATATTGCCGAAGCTCCGCAGGATCGGGCCGCGGACCGGCCAGTCGAACCGTCCGGCAAAGCGAGACGGCTCGGCGACGGTGACGGTCGGCGGCACGGCCTTTGCGGTCGTCACCGGCGGAGCAGGCTTCTCACGCGTGGCGAGCGCGGGTTCGGAACCGGAGATCAGATCCTCGATATCGAGCCGGAAGGCGGCGGCGCGCTGGTCCGCGCTCATCCCCGCCACTTCCTTGCTGCTCGGCAGCATGAGCCTCTGCCCCTCGCGCAGCACATAGGGCTCTTCCAGCTCGTTGAGCTGGGCGATCCGACCCCATTCCACGCCATAGGCGCGCGAGATGGCGATGCCGGTCTCTCCCTTGCCGACCTTGTGATAGCGGCCGGCGGGGATGGCGAGCTTCTGACCGATGATGATCTTGAACGGGGGCGATATCTTGTTCACCCGCGCGATCGTCTCCGATCCGGCGCCGGTCTTTTCGGAAATGGCGCGCAGCGTATCGCCCTTTTTCACGACATAGGTCGATGCCGTAACCTCGATCGCATCCGGCGTCACCACGCGGACCTGCCAGGCGGGTGGCGGCGGCGTGGGTGCCGCTTCCGACACGGCCGGCGGCGGCGGACCGGGGGCTATGGGGGTGATCGCCGCCGGGGCCGGGGTAGGCGTGGCGGCCGCCGGCGGAAGGGCGGCGCGCGCCGGCGGCCTGGGCCTTGCCGTGGCGGGAGGGGCGGGACGACGCGTGCCCGCACGATCCTGCTGCGGGATGCAGGCTGATGTCAGCATCAGCGCCAGCAGCGCGGGGGTGGTCGAGCGTCGGTTCAGCAGGGCCATAGCGACCTGTTAGCAGCCTTGGCCGCCGATGCCAGCCCGCACTGGCCGCGCCGCACCATATACGCGTCGGATGCCTAGCGGGGCGCCGCCGCCCGCTTCAGCCGATCATGGATAGCGGCGCCCAGGCCGGTGGCCGGTATCGGCGCGACGGCGATCGCGCCAGCCGATGCCTCGTCGGCGCGGTGCAACAGATCGAACAGGCGCGCGGCCGCCTCGTTCAGATCGCCCGTCAGCGACAGGCTGGCATCGCCGGGGATGCTGCCGAAACCGATGTGGAACTCGTCCTGTCGCGCCGTCTCTGCATCGAGCCGCACCGGTTTGGATGGTGCATAATGGCTGGTCATCTGGCCAGGTGCCTCGATCGCGCCATTATCCTGGGTGTCGACGGCGATTCCGGTCGCCTCCTCCAGCATCGCGGCGGTGATGCTGCCAGGACGGAGCAGGCGGAGCCGATCGGGTTCGACCGCGACGATGGTCGATTCGATGCCCACCGCAGTGGCGCCGCCATCGAGCACCAGCGCGATCCGCCCGCCCAGCGAGCGCGCGACATGCCCGGCGCGGGTGGCGCTGATGGTGCCGCTGGCATTGGCCGAGGGGGCGGCGAGCGGGCCGCCCACCGCTGCGATCAGCGCCCGCATCACCGGATGCGCCGGCATGCGGACGGCGATCGTCGTCAGTCCTGCGGTCGCGAGGCTGGCGATCGGCGATCGTTCGGCGGCGGGCAGCACCATCGTCAGGGGCCCCGGCCAAAAGTGGCCCGCAAGCTGATGGGCGAGGGGAGAAAGGATCGCGATCCGCGCCGCCATCTCCAGATCGGTGACATGGGCGATCAGCGGGTTGAAGCTCGGCCGGCCCTTGGCGGCGTAGATCGCGGCGACCGCTGTTCCCGACGTCGCGTCACCGGCGAGGCCATAGACCGTCTCGGTCGGCACCGCGACCGGCAGCCCGCGTGCGATCAGCGCGGCGGCCTCGGCGATGCCGGCTTCATCGGCGGGAAGGATTAGGGTTTCGGTCACGGAGCGGGGCTATAGCGATACCAACCATAGCCGTCATCCCAGCTACCATAGCCGTCATCCCCGCGGATGCGGG
>SCUQ01000360.1 GCA_004297635.1 Rhizorhabdus sp.
GCGTTGGACAGCATCCGTTTCAGCGCCGCCATCGCCCAGGGGCCGGCCATAGCGATCCAGCCCGCGCCCACGATCATCACCAGCGCGGTGCCGAGTTCCTTGGACTGGAGGACATCGCCTTTTTCCTCGGCATCCTGACGGCGCTTCGCGGTCGGCGCTTCGGTCTTTTCGTCGTCCTCGGGGCCCTCGGCCATCGCCTATTTCCCCAGGGCCAGCGACCGGGCTTCGGCCAGCCCGCGCTGGATCGACGCCAGGATGCCGTCGGCCATCACCGGGGCGGCGATGGCGAGCAGCACGAGGCCAGCCATCAGCGTCGCGGGCAGGCCGACCGAGAATATGTTCATCTGCGGCGCCGATCGCGCCAGCATCGCCATCACGAGCTGAACCAGAATGATCGCGAAGCCCACCGGCAGCGCGATGGCCAGCCCGGCCGCGAACAGGTCGCCGCCGAACAGGGCCAGCCCCTGAATGCTTTTCGCGCCCATCCAGGCCTCTCCCGGTGGCAGCGCGCGATAGCTTTCGACGATGATGGCGGCGAGCTGGAGGTGGCCTCCGGTCGCCAGAAACAGGAAGGTCGCCATCAGCGAGAGATATTGGCTGACCGCGGGGGAGGGCGCCCCCGTCGCCGGATCCATCATCCCCGCAAAGCCGAGCCCCATCGCATTGCCGATGACTTCGCCGGCAACCAGCGCCGCCGAAAAGCCGATCTGGACGGCGAAGCCCAGCGCCAGCCCCGCCAGCACTTCGCCCGCGACGAGCAGGAATCCTTCGATCGTGACGATCCCGCCGATCGGCAGGACGAAGGGGGTGTTGGCAAGCGCTGGGATGCCGATCGCCAGCGCCACGACGGCCCGCAGCTGCAGCGGCACCTGCGGCGCGCCGAACACGGGGGCGGCGATGAACGCCGCGCCGGGCCGGATCATCGCGATCATCCAGAGCCAGAGCTGGGTTTCGAGCCCCGCCAGCCCCTGCGGAATCACCGCAGCATCTCCGGAATATAGACCTGGAAGATATCGCGGGTGAAATCGCCGAGCAGCGCCATGATCGCGCTGCCGAACAGCGCCAGTGCGATCGCGACGACGATCAGTTTCGGGACGAAGCTCAACGTCTGCTCGTTGATCGATGTCGCCGCCTGGATCATGCCCAGGATGATGCCGGCGACCAGCGCCGGGATCAGGATCGGTGCCGAGGCGAGCGCGAGGATCCACATCGCCTGCTGCGCCACGCCGATGAAATAATCGGGCGAATTATCCATGCGCCGCCGCCGTCATGTCGCGAAACTGGCGGCGAGCGAGCCCATCGTCAGTGCCCATCCATCGACAAGAACGAACAGTAAAAGCTTGAACGGCATGGATATGATGGCCGGGGACAGCATCATCATGCCGAGCGACATGAGCGTGGACGCCACGACGAGATCGATGACCAGGAATGGCAGGAAGATAAGGAAACCGATCTGAAAAGCGGTCTTCAGCTCACTGGTCACATAGGCGGGCAGCAGGATCGAGAAGGGGATGTCCGAAGGCCGCGCGAACCTGGGCGCCTTGGCGAGATCGGCGAACAGCTTGAGATCGGTCTGGCGGGTCTGCAGCACCATGAAGCGGTGGAGCACCGCGCCGCTGCGGGTGACGGCTTCCTCCATGGTGATCTGGCCGGCACCATAGGGCTTGAACGCATTGGCGTTGATCTGGTCGATCGACGGCCGCATCACGAACAGCGACAGGAACAGGGCGAGGCCGACCAGCACCTGATTGGGCGGAGTCTGCTGCAGGCCGAGCGCCTGGCGCAGCAGCGACAGCACGATGATGATCCGGGTAAAGCTCGTCATCATCAGCACCAGTGACGGCAGCACCGTCAGCAGGCTCATCAGGACGAGGATCTGGAGCGACAGCGACAGCGGGCGGCCGTTCCCGGCGATCGTCCCCATCGCCCGGTCGAGCGCCGCGGTCTGCGCCGGTCCGGCTGTCGATGCGAAGGCGGGTTCGACGATCAGCAACGCAAGGAGCGCCAAGCCGAGGAACGACAGAATCGATCGGATGCGCTTTGCCGTCATGATCGGTTTTCAGCACTACGCCGGGTTAACTTCAAGCCGTTCCTCCAGCTTGAAGGGCGTCATTCCTGCGAAAGCTGGAATCTGCCTTCTTTTGCTGTGGAAAAGGCAATGAGATCGCCGCTTGTGCGGGATGACGAGAAGAGATCAGAGGAAGCTGTACGGATCGACGTCGACCGCGACCCGCACGCCTCGCGGCCATTCGAGCGGGCCGAGCCATTCGCGGATGACCTGCTGGACATCGAGCGAGCGCCGCGCGTGGACGAGCAGCCGTTGCCGGTGGCGGCCGCGCAGCATGGCGAGCGGAGCGGGGGCGGGACCGTAGACGTGCATGCCCTCGGGGGACGGCGCGGTGCGGCCGATCATCCGGGCGGCCGCGGCGGCATCCTCCAACTTCTCGGACGATATGATGATCGCAGCATATCGGCCGAAAGGGGGGGCTTCGGCGAGCCGCCGCGCCTCGGTCTCGGCGCTGTAGAAGCTCTGGGCATCGCCCGACAGCAGCGCCGCGATCACCGGCGCCTTGGGATTGTGGGTCTGGATATAGACATGGCCTGGCTTGGCGCCGCGCCCGGCGCGGCCGGCAACCTGGGCGATCTGCTGGAAACTGCGCTCGGCGGCGCGCAGATCGCCGCCGGCAAGGCCGAGATCGGCGTCGATCACCCCGACCAGCGTCAACTCCGGAAAATGATAGCCCTTGGTGACGAGCTGCGTGCCGACCACCACGTCGATGTCGCCCGCCTCCATCCGCTCGACGAACTCGGCGGCACGCGCCGGGGTCGACAGGGTGTCGGACGTCGCGATCGCCACCCGCGCCTCGGGAAAGAGCGCCGACACCTCGTCGGCGATCCGCTCGACGCCGGGGCCGCAGGCGACGAGGCTGTCCTCGTCCTTGCATTCCGGGCATTCGGCCGGCGGCGCCATCACATGCCCGCAATGATGGCATTGCAGCCGGCCGAGCAGCCGATGCTCGACCATCCAGGCGGTGCAGTTCGGGCATTGGAAGCGGTGGCCGCAGGTTCGGCACAGGGTCAGCGGCGCATAGCCGCGCCGGTTGAGGAAGAGCAGGCTCTGCTCCTTCTTCTCCAGCCGGTCTTCGATCGCCTTGACCAGCGGCGGCGCGATCCAGCGCCCGCGCGGCGGCGGATCGGCGAGCAGATCGATGGCCTCGATCTCCGGCATTTCGGCGCCGCCATGGCGCGCGGTGAGCTTCAGCTCGGTATAGCGCCCGATTGCCGCCTGCTGGCGGGTCTCGATCGCGGGGGTGGCCGATGCCAGCACGATCGGGATGTCTTCCAGCTTGGCGCGCATCACCGCGACGTCGCGGGCGTGGTAGAGGACGCCGTCCTCCTGCTTGAAACTGGTCTCGTGCGCCTCATCGACGATGATCAGCCCCAGGTCGCGATAAGGCAGGAACAGCGCCGATCGCGCGCCGACCACCACCTTGGCCTCGCCATGGACGATGCCGCGCCACGCCCGGCGCCGCTGCGACTGGCGCAGCTCGCTGTGCCACGCGACGGGCAGGTGGCCGAAACGCGCCTCGAACCGTTTGAGAAAGGGCTCGGTCAGCGCGATTTCCGGCAGCAGCACCAGCGTCTGGCGACCCATCCGCAAGGCTTCGGCAATCGCCTCGAAATAGACCTCGGTCTTGCCCGATCCGGTGACGCCATCGAGCAGAAAGGGCTGGAAGTCGCGGGCCTTGACCGCATCGCCGAGCATGCCCGCAGCGAGCTGCTGCTCGTCGGACAGGGAGACGGCGACATGGTCGGGATCGGGCGGGGTCCAGGGGGTGTCGATCGACACCGTCACCGCCTCGATCGCGCCCGACTTGACGAGGCCGCGAATGACTCCCTCGGACACGTCGGCGATCGTCGCCAGTTCGCGGATCAGTCCCTGCCGCTGTCCGATCCGGTCGAGCGCCTGTTCCCGCTGCGGCGTGACGCGGCCCGACCGCTCGCCGGTGGCACGATATTCGGTGATCGTGCGTGCGCCGTCGAGCGCGCTGGAAGACGGCAGCGCCATGCGCAGCACGGCGGCGGGTGGCGCCAGATAATAGTCCGATGTCCATTCGATCAGCCGGCGCAGCGGCGCGGCAATCGGGGGCACGTCATAGACGCCCAGCAGCGGCCGCAGCCGGTTGTCGCCGACCTGATCGGCGGATGGCAGGCTCTCTTCCTCCCAGACCACGCCGACCAGCTGGCGCGGGCCGAGCGGGGCGAGGACGATGCTGCCGGGCTCGACCGCATGTTCGCGGTCGGCCCGGTAATCGAGCGGCCCGAGTGCGGGGTTGAGCAGGAGGACATGGGCACGGGCCATCGGCCCGTGCTTAGGGGGCGGGGGCTGGCGCCGCAATGGCTGCGGCACCGGCATGAACATCCTCTTCCAGCACCTCGACGAGGATTCTGGCCGCACGTTCGCAGGCGCCGTCGATCTCGCCGAAGGCCCGTGCCACGGCGGCCTTCTGCTCCGCGATCTTCGCGGGATGCCCGGCGACCGCCGCGTCGATAGCGTCTAACAGCCCGTCGGGCGTTTCTGCGACTTCGCCGAGATGCCAGCCCGCATAGCGCGGATCGTCGCGCCATGCCGCGCGATGCGCGTTCACGAACGCGGCCGGCCGCGGTTCGGCAAGGAACTCGTAAAGCTGGCTCGACATGTCGCCGAGATAGATATCCGCGGCACGGACGTAGCTCATGTCGATCAGCCGGTCCGAACCGAAGTCCACGATCAGTCGGTCGGGGTCGGCGAGCGCGTGCCACTGCGCGATCGCGGCTTCATCAAGCGTTTCGGCAACCCGAATATGCGGTGCCAGGATGAGATTGTAGCGCCCGTCGGACAGGATATGCTCGACCACGGCCGGCGCCGCGCCCCAGGACGAGCGATCCAGGTCGAAATGGGGATTGTAGAGGATCGTCGGCCGCGCATTCGCGAACAGCCGGGGACGGGCACTGTCGAGATGGCGCAGATAGTCTAGCTTCACATAGCCGGTGCTGCGTAGCCGGGCTGGATCGATATGGTGCTGGTCGACGGCCCGAACGACATCCTTCTCGCCCGGAACGACGATCAGATCGAACGCCTTGAGTCGCGATTCGGAGCTTGGTGCCCGATCGCCGGCGCCATGGCGGAAATGGATCATCCGTGCGCGGGTCAGGTGCCAGAGCCGCAGCAGCGCCGATGTCCGCTCGGGCGTGACGATCGTACGCGCGCGGGCGAGGCGCGGGGCGAGCCGCAGCAGCAACCCCAGCTTGGACAGTTTCGGTCGGCCGATCCACTGTGCGAACCGGCGCCACCAGCCCGGCGCCTCGACGGTTTCGATGCGGAGCAATGCCGCGCCCATGCGGCGGCCGACGTCACCGATCAGATCGGCGACATGCGGGTCGGACGCGATGCAGGTGATCCGCATCTGCGGCGCGATCCGGCTCAGCGCCGCCGCGACGGGGGCCAGGTGGAACAGCTGATGCGTGCCACCCAGGAAGAGCATGATCACCTCCTCCCCGTCCGGGCGATCCGCGCATGAAGATGTAGAAGCCATGGGCAATATGTTGAACAGACTTGATTTACCTGAGCTGTCGGATGTGAACTACGGGCTCGGAAACCGGACGGGGCGGAGTTTTGTTCCACGCATGGCGGGTGAACGGCCGGCCCAAATGAAGGCCAGCGAATCCCTATGCGGCGGAGGTCCCCGCCGTTATAGGCTGGTCCCGACAGCTGCTAGCCAAGGGGCGCCTTCATGAAATTCTTCGTCGACACCGCCGATACCGCCGAGATCGCCGAAATGGCCGCGACCGGTCTGCTCGACGGGGTCACAACCAATCCGTCGCTGATCGCCAAGTCGGGTCGTCAGTTCCTTGAGGTGATCGCCGAGATTTGCGGGATCGTCCCCGGTCCCGTCTCCGCCGAGGTGGTGGCGCTCGACCACGCGACGATGATGAAGGAGGCCGAGGTCCTCCGGAAGATCGCGGACAATGTCTGCATCAAGGTGCCGCTGACGATCGACGGGCTCAAGACCTGCAAGGCGCTCAGCGACGATGGCACGATGGTCAACGTCACGCTCTGCTTCTCTGCCAATCAGGCGCTGCTCGCTGGCAAGGCGGGGGCGGCATTCATTTCGCCCTTCGTCGGCCGGCATGACGATATCGGCTTCGACGGCATGGCGCTGATCGCCGACATCCGGCAGATCTACGACAATTACGACTTCGGTACGGAGATCCTTGTCGCCAGCGTCCGGCACCCCATCCACATTCTCGAGTCAGCCAAGATCGGCGCCGATGTGATGACCGCGCCGCCTGCGGTGATCCGTGCGCTGTTCAATCACCCGCTGACCGAAAAGGGCATCCAGGGGTTCATGGCCGACTGGGCCAAGACCGGGCAGAGCATCCTCTGATTTCGATGGCCTTGCTGCTGGCGGCCGAAGCGTCGGCGATGCCGCTGGGCAAGGCGATCGATGCGGCGTTGGGGTGTCCGCGCGGGCGGGCAGGCGAGATCGTCGTCTGCCGGCGGTCGGGCGCATCCGGGCGTTATCGGATTCCGGAGGCGCTGCGGCCGAACGGCTTCGACTATGTCCAGGAGGACATCGACGGCGTGTCGCGGGAGCGACACCGTCTGCTGGAAGGCGGCGAGAGCGGGATCGGTTCCTGCTCGCCGTCCGGCGCGTCGGGCGCCAGCGGCTGCCTCTCCCAGAAATTCCGCGCCTGGGAGCAGCAGCGCGCCGGCCATTAGCGGGCGGCGATGGCCGCGCCGCACAGGCGTGAAAGGCGCGTCATATCAACCGGGATAACCGTTACTCCATTGTGTGTTAACCATTGCGGCGTAGAATAGCGCGCATGGGAAGCGTGATCGACTTCGAGGGCGGCGCGATGGCCTCGCTCAAGCGGCGTATGGCCGAGGTGGAGGAGGCCAATCAGGACCTCATCGCCTTCGCCCGCGGTCATTCGGGCGCGGTTTCCTCGATCCACAGCGCGGTGCTGGCAGCGGTCGAGTCGGACGGGCTCGATCATCTCGTTCATATCGTCACCCAGGTATGGCCCGATATCCTCGGCCTCGATGCGGTGTCGGTGGCCCTGTTCGTGGGGGATCAGGGGCTGCGCGCCGATGCGTCGGGCATGCAGTTCGTCGAGCGGCGGATCATCGAACGCTCGATCGACGACATCAACGGCGTGGTCATGCGCGGCGTCGAGCGCGGCCATCCGCTGTTCGGGCCGGCATCCGAGCTGATCCGTGCCGAGGCGCTGATCCGCCTGACGTCGGAGCCGCCCTTGCCCGGTGGCGTGCTGGCACTCGGCCAGCGCCGGCCGATGGGTTTCGATACCCGCGCGGGTTCCGAACTGCTGGGCTTCCTTGGCGCGATGCTTTCGCG
>SCUQ01000361.1 GCA_004297635.1 Rhizorhabdus sp.
ACTGGTGGTCTCGGCACACCGCACGCCCGACCGACTTTATGACTATGCGAAATCGGCGGTCGGACGCGGGCTGAAGGCGATCATCGCCGGGGCGGGCGGCGCGGCGCATCTGCCCGGCATGACCGCATCGATGACGCGGCTGCCGGTACTGGGCGTGCCTGTCGAATCCAAGGCTCTGAAGGGCATGGACAGCCTGTTGTCGATCGTCCAGATGCCGGGCGGCGTCCCCGTCGGCACCTTCGCGATCGGCAAGCCCGGCGCGATCAACGCCGCCCTGTTCGCTGCCGCCATCCTCGCCACGACCGATCCTGCGCTGGCCGAACGGCTCGATGCATGGCGCGCAAGGCAGACCGCCGACGTCGCGGTCGAGCCGTTCGACTGACCGGCCCCGGAATCGCATGACCATGATCCAGCCCGGCGCGACGATCGGCATCATCGGCGGCGGCCAGCTCGGCCGGATGCTCAGCATGGCGGCTGCCAATCTCGGCTATCGTTCGGCGATCTACGCGCCCGAATCCAGCGGCCCCGCCGCCGATGTCTCGGCACGCTGGGTGCAGGGCAACTATGACGATGCCGATGCGCTCCAGGCCTTCGCCCAGACGGTCGACGTCGTCACCTATGAGTTCGAGAATATCCCGGTCGCGCCGCTGGAAAGCCTCCGCGTGCCGCTCGCCCCGCACCCCCGGGCGCTGGCGACCGCGCAGGATCGCGCCACCGAAAAGGCTTTCGTCCAAGCGATCGGCGGCCGGCCCGCGCCCTGGGCGGTGGTGTCGAGCCGCGAGGATCTCGACGCAGCGCTGAACCTGATCGGTACCCCCGCCATCCTGAAGACACGGCGCTTCGGCTATGACGGCAAGGGCCAGGCGCGGCTCAAGCAGGCCGCTGATGCCGACGAGGCGTGGGCGGCGCTCGCCTGGGAGCCGGCCGTCCTCGAAGGCTTCGTCGCGTTCGAGCGTGAATTCTCGATCCTGATCGCACGCGGTAGCGACGGCGCAACCGCGATCTGGGATCCGGTGCTCAACGTCCATGAGGATGGGATCCTGGCCTTGTCGACCGTTCCCGCCGGGCTCGCCGGAGCGACCGTCGAGGCGGCAAAGGCGCTGGCGGAGAAGATCGTCACCGAACTCGACTATGTCGGCGTGCTGGCGATCGAGTTCTTCGATACCGACGAAGGCCCGGTGTTCAACGAGATGGCGCCGCGTGTCCACAATAGCGGCCACTGGACGATCGAGGGCGCCGTCACCTCGCAGTTCGAGAACCATATCCGTGCGATCTGCGGCCTGCCGCTCGGCTCCACCGCCCGCGCGGCGCCCCGGGTCGAGATGCGCAACCTGATCGGCGCGCAGGCCGGCGACTGGGACATCATCCTGTCCGATCCGGCGGCGCACCTCCACCTCTACGGCAAGGGCCAGGCCCGCCCCGGTCGCAAGATGGGCCATGTGACGAAGCTGTTTTTCGACTAGGATTTGTCCGGCGGCGCCGGCATCGCGATGCCGGCCCGACCCTAACCCCGCGCGCCGCGCGTCGGCGCGTAATCGATGACATAGCCAAAATGATCGGACAGCGGTTCGCCGTCGGGTTCGGAACCGAAGGGCACATGCGCCTGCCGCACCGACATCGGTGTTCCGTCGGCAGTGCGGGCGAACAGCCAGTCCTTTCCCTTCCGGTTCGCGAACAGCAGATCATCCCGCGCGCGACCATCGGCTGCCGGCGTCTCGCCAAGCGCGCGGCGTAGGCCGCCCTGGCGCGCCGACACGAAGTCGAGCCCCGCCCCGGCAAAGGCACCGAAGAAAGCACGGGCACGATCGGCATCCTTGCCGATGTTCAGGTCGCCGCCGATCAGCAGCGTCGTCCCCTGCGGCACACGCCGCTTCAGAAATTCGGCCAGCAGCGCCGCCTGCCGGCCATAGGCGCGCTGCGATCGTTCGGTGGACACGCCGGAGGCCTTGCGCGCGTTGAGGTGGGTATTGGCGACGCGCACGACACCGGGGATGCCGGGCACGCGCAATTGTGCGAGCAGCACGCCTTTATTGGCCAGGCAGTCGAAGCCGGCACAGGCGAAATCCGGAAAGGCCATGCGTTCGACCTTGGCCACCGGATAGTCGGACAGGATGATCAGACCGCTGCCCAGCTGCTTGGCCGTCCGCTCCCCGCGATCCCAGCGGGCTTCGTCGAGGAAGGCAAGGTCGCCTGCCGTCGGCACGGCTCCGCTGCGCGTCGTCACATCCGGGCCCATCGCGACATGCCGGTAGCCGGCCCGCCGGGCGATGTCCCCGGCCTCCGGTATGAAAGCCTCCTGCAGCAGCACGATATGCGGCTGGCGGCCCGCACGGCGCATCCCGGCGAGCCGGTCGGCGATCCGGCCCAGCGCGGCGTCGCGTCCCAGCGCGATCGGCCAGGGCAGGCCGTTGACATTATAGGTCATCACCGAAAGCGCCTGTGCCTGCTCCACGGCCGTCATCGGCGTCGGAATACCGATATCCTCGCGGGCATCTCCGCCCGCGGAAAGCGTGGCGGCCAATGCTGTGAGACCGGCGAAAAACAGCATGCGCAGGGGTATCGTCATCGCACAGGCTCCCGTCTCGGGACCTATGCGATGCCAACGAGTCACCGCGATTGCCATTGCGCTGCACAAAGATGAAAATTTCGGAGCGGCGGCATGACAATCGATGCGCAGGCCTGTCACATTGGCAGACTAACACGGCGCCTCTGTTGGAGCCCGCACGCCGATGTCCCGTACCATCCGTCTGTTTGCGCTGTTGCTGACCATCCTGCCTGCCGCACTTACCGCACAGGCGCCTGTGGCGTTGCGCATCGCCGCCGAGGAAGCCCGCCAGGGCGCGGCATCCGATGGCACCTTCGTCTATGCGATCGATAATGACCGCATCGGCAAATACCGCATCGCGACCGGCGAACGGGTGGCGCAATGGTCCGGCGAGCGCCGCCTGTTCCCGCATATGAACAGCTGCACCGTGGTCGGCCCCACGCTGGTCTGCGCCGCATCCAACTATCCCGACGTGCCGCAGACCAGCGCGGTCGAGATCTTCGACACCGCCACGCTCACCCATCTCCGCAGCATCAGCCTGGGGATCGGGCCGGGATCGCTGACCGCGCTCGATCGACATGGCGGCAAATGGTGGGCGGTCTACGCCAATTATGCCGGCAAGGGCGGTGAGCCCGGCCGCGATCATCGCTACACGCTGCTCGTCCGCTATGACGATGCTTTCCGGCAGGAGCAGGCATGGACCTTCCCGGCTGCCGTCCTAGGCCGGTTCGCGCCGTTTAGCTGCTCGGGACTGGGCTGGGGTCCTGACGGTCGGCTCTATGCCACCGGCCATGACCGGCCCGAGCTATATGTGCTGGCCCTGCCCAAGGCGGGATCGGTGCTCGAACTGCTCGACACGATCGTGATCGCCACCAACGGGCAGGCGATCGACTGGGACCCGAAAGTGCCTGGCCGCCTGTGGTCGATCGAACGAGGCCAATCGATGATGGTCGCGAACATGATCATGACGCACCGGCGTTGAGCCGGCCCCGCCGCGATCAGCGATATTCGCAGGTGACGTCGCGCTTGAATCCCTGCAGGCGAACCGCCTGATAGGCGGCGCAGACGGGGGCCGCGACGATCCGCATCCAGCGGCGGCCGCCATCGGCCGGGCGCAACTCGACATCCAGCGTGAAGCCGCGACGATGGCGTATCGCATGGGCACGCAGCCGATCGAGTGCTGCACGCGACCGCTCCGCGTAGAGCGACAGCGCCTCGTCGCGGCTGACCGAGGCTCCGCGCGGAAGCCCAAACAGATCATAGACGCCCGGCGACCATGTCAGCCGGTTGTCGGCCAGGTCGCAGTCCCACGCACCCAGCGCCTGATTCGCCAACAGCCGCTCGTCGAGCGCCTGATCGACTGCCTTGCCTGTCCAGCGGAAGTCGCCGCCCAGATCGAAACGATGGTCACGCTCGAACAGCGGCCAGCTATGTGTCAACGGCGATGGATCCGACAATCCCGGGGCATGGCTTTGCATGCTCAAAGGCTATCCGCACAATCCTAACAGAGCCTGACCGCAATGCTGCAAATCTTTGCTGAAAAGGGTTGGGCGCCGGGCGAGGCGATCAGCCCCTCCGCACCCCGGTCATCTCGGCCTTGCCGAACACGCCCATCGTCACCGTGCCGGTCAGCCGGTCGCCGTCGATCACCGCCTTGCCGACCAGCGTCATCGGCATCGGCTTTTGCGTCGGCATCTTCCAGACCAGCCGGTCGCCTTCGATACGGCCATCGACCACCGGCAATTCGCCGATCTCGGCGACGTTGCTGCCCGTGAAGCTGTTGCCGTCGCGGACGATGGTGAAGACCGAGGCCTGGTCGCCGAAAGGCGCCTTGGTGACGCAATCCCAGATCTCGACGCTCATTGGCCCACCGCCATACGCTCGACAGGCAGGCCGATGTCCTTGAGCTGGGGCTCGACCTGGGCGGCGTCGCCGACGATGACCCAGATCAGGTTGTCGGGCCTGATCGCCGCGCGTGCCGCCTCGTCGAGCTGCTTCGCGCTCATCGCGCGATAGCGGGCGGGGAGCTGCGCATAATAATCGTCGGGACGGCGGAGCGTGTCGATCTGGACCAGCGCGCCGAGCAGGTCGTTCGACGTCTCGAACGATCCGGGCAGCGAACGGATCTGGTTGTTGATGGTGCGTTCGCGCTCCTCGTCGTCAACGCCCTTGGCGGCAAGGAATGCCTTCATGTCGCCGATCGCCGCGGCGATGGACGCCCCGGTCTTGTCGGTCTGGACCGGCGCGACGAGATAGAGCGGCATCGTCTCCCGGAGCATCGGCACCTGGGTGAAGGCGCCATAGGCCCAGCCCTTGGTCTCGCGCAGGTCCATATTGAGCCGCGACAGGAAGCTGCCGCCCAGCACTTCATTGGCGGTGATCAGGGTGATCGGATCGTCGAGGCCGCGGGTCGGCAACAGCTGCCCTGCCATGATATAGCTTTGCGGGCTTTGCGGACGATCGATCAGGACGATACGCGCGGGCCGCGCCATCCTGTCCATGGCGAAGACCTTCTCGCCCTTGGCGGTCGCGGGCTTCGCCCAACTGCCGAAGCGCGCCTCTAGCAGAGGCTTCAGCTCGTCGAGCGTGGTATCGCCGGTGACGAAGATCTTCGCATTGTCCGGCCGGATCCACGTCTGGTGGAAGGCGAGCAGGTCGGCGCGGGTCACCGCCTTGACGCCTTCCTCGGTGCCGCTGCCCGACATCGGCACGCCATAAGGGTGGAGCTTGCCATAGAGCAGGATCGGCAGGGTGCGCCGTGCGATGCCGCGC
>SCUQ01000362.1 GCA_004297635.1 Rhizorhabdus sp.
GCCGTCGATCGCCTGCGCCAGCGCCTGGCGGTTGCGCGAATCGACCCGCTCGGTTTCCAGATAGATCAGCGATTCGCGTCGTTCGCCGACCGTGCCCTGCGGCAGGACGGCGGCGAGCGTGCCGTCCTCATCGCGCCGGACCGCGACGATCGGGTGGAGGATGCGCTTCGCCTCGATGCCGTGCGCGGCGATGGCGGCGGAGACCGAATCGACCAGGAAGGGCATGTCGTCGTTGACGACCGCGATCCGCATCAGCCGGTGCCCGCCGAGGGCGCCGGCGATCGTCTGCACCGCGATCGCGGGATGGCCCGGCCGCCGCCGCCGCGCGGTTTCGGCGACGAAGGCCGCCGCGCGCTTCAACTGTTCGTCGTCCAGCCCCGCCAGCTCACGCGGCAGCGCGCCGGTGATCAGCGTCTTCGCGAAGATGTCGGTGAAATCCGCCTTGTCCGATGCCGTGCGTTTCGCCGTCCCGGTATCCATGCCTGCTCCGCTCCTGCGCCCCGCGCCCGGGTCTCGGCCCTGGTCACGAAGGGGATGTGCGGCGCCGATATGGACCCGCGGGGCGGCGGCCACAAGCCATGGTCGCCCGGGAGCCCGACTTCGCAACAGAAGCGCGAAAAGCGGGAGGCCGCGACAATTTCATGGCGCGGCCGGCCGCCAATCGGGAAATTTTCCCGCTTTTATGCGGTTTCGGCCACAGATCGGCCGGATCAGATCGCGAAGCGGCGCAGCGCCTTGTCGACCAGCCCGCGCTCCGCGATCGGGCGCGAGACGATCGCCAGCCGGCCATCCCCCTCCCGACGGGCGACGAGCAGGACGATATCGTCGTCCACCGTGCCCAGATCGACCAGCGCGCGGGCGGGCGCGCTGCCCAGCATCATCCGCGCCGACTGGACGCGATCGACCTTCAGCGCCGGGCGCCGCTCGCCGCGTTCGGCGGCGACGACGGCCTTGATCCCGCCCGCGAGGCCGGCCAGCCAGGGTTCGACCATGCCGGCGGCCAGGCACAGCCGGCGCGCATGGGTGAGCACCGCGGCGAACTCGGTCAGGCGCTTGCGGTCATAATCGCGGCCGAACACCAGCTTGACCACCGGGGTCATCGGCGCGCGCGCCTGCGGCACGATGCCGGCCTCGGCGATCAGCGCGGCGAATCCGTCCTTGTCGGCCTCGGCGGCGAGGGCGACGTCATAGGCGAAGGAAAGGGCGCGGTAGAGCGCGTGGCGGGTGCGGCCCTGCGATTCGAACGCTTCCTGCGCCAGCTCCCGCGCGTCCTCCAGCAGTTCGGCGAGATCGGCGACATGCAGGTGCGGCTCGGCCGGGGGCGCGGGCGCGGGCTCCGGCGCGACGACCGGCTGGGCCGGGCCGGCAAAGGCGGTGGTGACGGCATGGATGATGTCGGGGGCCAGCGCCTCTTCGGCCGGCTCCTTCCAGTTGATCACGCCATGGATCAGATCGATCTGCTCCCCATCCGACGAATAGGGCATCAGGATGCCGCGATAGAGCATCGGCTGGCCGCGATGGCTGATGAAATCCGCCTCGAAGCCGACCGGCGCGCGATTGTCGAGGATTTCGGCATAGTGATCGGTGAGGCGGGAGAGCAGCGCGCGGGCCGGGACATCGGACACGGTGCTGATATCGTCGCCCAGCGCGCCCTCCTCGCGCAGCGCGCGGCCGAGATAGGCGATGGTGGGATCGGCGCGGTTTCCGGTGAAATCGAGCAGCACCGAATAGGGGCCGAATTCGCCCAGCTGATCCGAATCGAGATCGTCGATCGCGGGATAATCGCGGCCGTCGAGCAGCGAGAGCCACATTTCATAGGCGCGCACATGCATGCGCCGCTCGTCCGCGCCGATCATCGGCGGCAGATCCATGCACGGCTCATCGTCGGCCGGGAAATCCCAGTCGGCGAAATCCTCTGCCGTGAACGAGCGATAGTCTTCCATCATCGATCCCCGAACGTGCGGCCGGGTCCGGACCGGCCAGCTTGCATCGGCGGACCATGGACCCAAGCGGGTTGAGGATCGGTAAAGATCGCGGAAAGAAAGAAAGCGGCGAAGCATGCGGCCAACCGTGCTTGAAACTCCGGAGAAGCGCTGTTAAGGCCCGCCGACCTTCGGGCCGCTTTAGCTCAGTTGGTAGAGCATCGCATTCGTAATGCGGGGGTCACAGGTTCGAGTCCTGTAAGCGGCACCATTTCCCCGATCGCGAAACCAGGCGGCGCTCCGGCGCGCGGAAACGCTGGGGCTGTCCATCGCTGCGCGTCCCATGTCTGCGCGCGCCATGTCTCCGCGCCGTCGCTGCCACGCCTGTCCGGCCGGAGCCGCACCCCGTCCGGATGCCGCCGCCGGCGCCCCGTGCGGCGCGCGATATCGTCCGTGCGGGGCGGCGATAGCGGGGGCAGGGCAGGGGCTTTTTCCGGGTGCATGGGGTTGTTCGGCAGATTTTCCATTTTCTGGTCGGGCCGCACCCGCCCCGGCGGCGGCAGGAGGCGGGCCGGCAGGCGGCTGGCCTTGTGCAGCGCCAGGCAGATTCTGACGGTGGCGAGCAGGCGGCCGGAGGCGCGCACATAGCGGGCGATCTGCCGGACCTGGGCGGAGCGCAGGCCATGTTTCCAGGCATTGCGATTGCCGCGCGGCGCACCGCTGCCCCGGCCGCCGCCATGCATGCGGCAGCGCGCCTTGCCGCCGACGGCGGGCGAGCGGCAGGGCGCCCCGCTGCGGGTGCGCGCGCCGCAACGCGGGGCATTGGCCAGGATATCGGGTTGCATGGGTTGTCCGCTCGCTCTTGTGTTTCCGTCCTGCGGCGGGCCGTGGCGCCGGCGGATCAGGCCGGTTTCGATGGGTTCGCCGTGGGGAAGGGCTAGCATTTTCGGGGTGAAAATGCAAGAACAAAAGTGGAACAAATATCGGACTGATCCGGACGGTAACGGATCGGCAGGGTGAATTGATCCGGGGCGCTGCCGGCGCGGTGGTGAGGCCGTTCCACAGGCGATTGATCAAAAGGCACTGATGGCCGCTATCGCGAAACTCGTAGAGAATGGATCAATCCCCGCCTTGCCGGGCGGAGGGGATGCCCGCTAGACCCTCCCCAACAGGGGGCGTGGATGCAGTTATTTAATCCTAAAACGATAGAGCGCCATATCGCCCGCGCGCCCGCGCCCGATCCTGCGAAACTGGAAATCCTCCGCCAGTGGGGTGAAACAATCCGTGACCGCTCGATCGAGACGCAAAAGGAGACTGCCCTCCACGGCAGTTTCAAGCAGCGGATCATTTGCGACGTGCTGGGCTATCAAGACTTCAACGATAGCGGCCAGTGGACGGTTGACGTTGAAGCGCAGATTGGCGCGGGATCGGTTGACCTCGCCTTGGGGCAATTCACCAAGAACGAACGGCGGATCATTGCCCCGTTCGAACTGAAAGGCGCAAAGACCAAGAACCTTGATGCCATCATGCCGGGCCGGGCCAAAACCCCGGTGCAGCAGGCTTGGGAATACGCCAGCGACAACGTGGGCACAAAATGGGTTCTGGTGTCCAACTATCTGGAAATCCGTCTCTACAGCTACGCGGACGGACGGCAATTCCATGACAGCTTCGATCTGGCAAAGCTCCA
>SCUQ01000363.1 GCA_004297635.1 Rhizorhabdus sp.
CGACGCCGCTGGCGCCCCGCTTGCCGCTGGCGAGCGCACGTTCGGCTGCGGCGAGCAGCCGCTCGAGATCGGCGCCGCGCTGCAGATCGACGGTATAACCGATATTGGCGGTGATGATGATATCCTCCCCCGCCACCGCATAGCTTTTGTCGAGAATGCCGACGATATGGTGGGCGAGCAGCTCCGCCTCGCGGGGGGTGGTCATGTTCGGCTGGACGACGACGAAATCGTCGCCGTTGAGATGGATGACGAGATTGTCCCCGCGCACCACCCGGCGCAGCCGCTGCGCGACCGCCCTGAGGAGCGCGTCGCCGGCCATATGGCCATACATCTCGTTGACCGGCTCCAGCCGGTTGATGTCGACGCAGTGCACGGCGATGAGTTCGCTGCCGTCCGATTCGGCGGCGAGCGCCTCGAATCGCTCCCTCAGCACCAGCCGGTTGGGCAGGCCGGTGAGATCGTCCTGCCGGGCAAGCTTCTCCATCAGGCGGCGCATCGAAATCTGCGAGGCGGTCTCGCGGTAGCGCTGGACCATCGACAGCACGCCGCCACCGAGGAACAAGGCGGTGAGCAGCCCGGTGCCCCAATTGGCGCCCCCGGGCAGGAACAGGCTGACCAGGATCATCGGCAGGATCGCGATCAGGATCGCGGTGATGCTGATCCACAGCCGCAGCGACACCGTCGCCGCGACCCCCGCGCCATAACCGAAGATCATCGCCACCAGCGGGATGTGCAGATCGGTGTCGACCGCCCAATAGGCCTGCGCGCTGAACAGGCCGAAGGCGGCGGCGAAGGCGATATAGCTATAGCCGAACCGCCGTTCGATCATGCGGGCGACCTGCCCGCCCAGCGTCGGCGCGAGCGCCCGGCCACGCAGGCCGAACAGCACGGCGAGGCGGATCATCGAGGCGACGATGCCGAAGCCGTAGAACAGGAAGAGCAGATTATCGGGATGTCGCGACAGGATATAGGCACCCGTGCCGACGAAACAGAGCGTCATGATCATTGCCGGCAGGGTAAGGCCGAACAGCGACTGGACCAGTTCGATATAGGTGCCTTCGGGCAGGCGCTCCACCATCACGCCCGCCGCGCGACGCCGGCTGCGGATCAATTTACGCCAAGAACTCAACATCAGGCTCCATATGCCCGCCGTGCCGCCCCCCGGTCGGCCGTGCTTGCCGGAGTCGCTTAGCAGAAGCAAAGCCGCCGCGATATGCAGGGAATGGCCCGTATCTAGGCCGTTCGTCTATATCGATGGGGAGGATCGACGCCCGAAGGGCGGTGCCATTTCCAACGAATGGCGCGAGTGACGGGGCTCGAACCCGCGACCTCCGGCGTGACAGGCCGGCGCTCTAACCAACTGAGCTACACCCGCGAACTGTGTCGGTGGAGGGGGCACCTAGTTGAGGGCCGATCCCCTGTCAACATCGGGCAGCATCATTTTCGAGAGGCCGCCCGCATCAGGGTCTTAGCTCCGGCGGAAGCGCCGCCTCCTCGTCCTGATGGGTGTTGGTGAAGGTGCCCTCCGCAAACAGGAAACCGGCGATATCCGGCCGACCCGCAGCGTCCAGCACGGTCTTCAGGATGATCAGCAGCGGCACCGCCAGCAGGGCGCCCGGCGTACCCCATACCCAGCTCCAGAAGCTCAGCGCGACGAGGATCAGCAGCGGATTGATGGTCAGCCGCCGCCCGACCAGCAGCGGCGTGAGCACATTGGCCTCGACCAGATGGACCGCGACGAACAACAGCGCCGGCACCAGCGCATAGCCGAGATCGCTGAACGTCATCAGCCCGCCCACCGCAAGCAGCCCGGCAGCGACGATCGGCCCGAAATAGGGGATATAATTGAGAATCGCGACAAGGCCGCCCCACATGATCGGGCTGGGCATGCTCGCGAGCCACAGCATGATCGAGACGAGCACGCCCATGCCGATGTTCACCGCGGTGATCGTCGCCAGATAGGCCGAGGTGCGGTCGACCATCTCCTGGATCACCCGCGCGGTGGTCATCGCGCTGGAGAAGCTGCCCCGACTGGTGATCGTGCGCCGCCGCATCCGCGTCCAGCTCGAGAGGAAGAAATAGACCACGAGGGTTGCGAACAGCATCTGCACCAGCAGGTGCGGCGCGGCGCTGGCGACATAGTCGAACAGCGAATTGGGCGACTGGATCGTCACCGTCCTGCCGCGCGCGGCGGAACTGCGCAGCAGCGAACCCATCGTCTCATCGACGAAGCGCTCGAACGAGGAATAGATATCGATCAGCGGCGACAGATTCTTTCGAATCAGGCGGATGCGGGACGGCAGCCGGGCGAACCATTCGGTCGCGGGCACGATCACCGAGGCGATGGCGGCGTTGGCCAGCCCCAGGAACAGGAACACGCAGAGCAGCGCCGCGAGCGGCGACGGCAGCCCCCGCCGCTCCAGCCATTCGAGCAGCGGCACCAGCGCCACCGCGATCACCAGTGCGGTCGTGACCGGCAGGAAGAATTCTGCACCCGAGCGCAGGGCGAACGGAATGGCGAGGATGATCCCGGCCCCGGCCGTCAGCGCCAGCCAGGCGAGCAGGCGATCGCGGCGGTAGGCCATCTCGACCTGGGCGGTCATCGAATCGCGCATCGCGTCGGCGATCATGGCGTCGGACGGCGGAGCGGCGGACGGCGCGGAGGCCGACACGGCGTCGGCCGCGCCCGGATGCCCCTCCCTGTCGACCACGCCGTCCTGCATCGATTCGCTCCGCCCGATTCCGGTTCCACCGGTGATTATCGCCATCCCGGCCCCGACTGCCAGCAGATTGCCGGAGAGGCGCCGCGACTGCGCCAATATTATTACGTTAAGACAACAGCTTCATGGCAAAGATATGGCCGGTTGCGTTAGCAGTTGCACAAAAACACCATATGTTGGGGTTGCACGCTATTCCACAACCCGTCCCGTCGATGAAACGATTCGTCGTGCTTTTCTTGACTCGGAAAGCCAACTCGGGTCAGGGGAGCCGCAATTCGGTCGTCCGGGGGCACGACGTGCTTACCGCCTCCCTGCCGACAAGACGTGAAAGAGCACCTCGCCCCTGTATGTGGTTTTCGGGCGGGCGTGGGCTTTTGCGCATTGCATGGAGTACTGAATGTCCGCGAAAATTGCTCAACATCCGCTCATGTTTGCGGCGATGCTGATCGTTGCCGCCACGGGCGCTATGGGCTTTGCGGCTATTCCCGCGTCGACTCAGCCGACGCTCGCCTATGAACTTTCCCCGCAGATCACCGCCGATGACAGGGTCATCGATGACGGGATCGACCAGGTCCTCTTCAAGGAGGCCATCGTCACCTCCGCCAGCAGCAAGGTCGACCGCCAGCTCGAATGCATGGCCAAGGTCGTCCATCATGAAGCGGCCAATCAGCCGCGCAGCGGCCAGCTCGCCGTCGCCCAGCTGGTGATGAACCGCGTCGGGCAGGACCGCTTCGGCGAATCGATCTGCGAGGTGGTCAACCAGCGTGGCCAGTTCTTCCAGACCGCCAGCTATAATCCGCGCCGCGACACCGATCGCTGGGCCACCGCGATCGAGGTATCGCGCCAGGCGATGGCCGGCCATGGCGACCAGGTCGTCCCCGGCGCGGTGTTCTACCATGCCGCCTCGCACGCGCCGAACCGCTTCTTCCGGACGCGCCAGCGCATCTCGATGGTCGGCGACCACGTTTTCTACCGGTAAGCGGTAGAGGTCCGGTTTCGTGAAAGCCCCGGTGCGCTGCGCCGGGGCTTTCGCTTATCCGGGGAAGCTGCTTGAAGGCGGCATGTCGAAGACCACCCGCGCCACCCAGTTCCTGACCCAGGCGAAGGTCGCGCACAGCGTCCATGGCTATGACTATGCGCCGGGTGGCGAGCGGGTCGGCCTGCAGGCCGCCGAAGCGCTGGGCGAGCATCCGTCGCGCGTGCTCAAGACATTGATGATCGAAATCGACGGCAAGCCCGCCTGCGCGGTGATCCCGTCCGACCGCGAGCTTTCGATGAAGAAGGCGGCGGCGGCGCTGGGCGCCAAATCCGCCCAGATGATGAAGCCCGCCGATGCCGAGCGGATCACCGGCTATCATGTCGGCGGGATCAGCCCGTTCGGCCAGAAGAAGCGCGTGCCCTTCGCGATCGAGCAGGCCGCGATGGCCGAAGCGCTGGTCTATATCAATGGCGGACAGCGCGGCCTGCAGGTGCGACTGGCGCCAGGCGACGCGGCCAAGGCGCTGGGTGCGGTGGTGCAGGACATCGTGGCGGAGTGAGACGACAGGTCGCCGCGGACGTGACCGGATAGCGTCAGGACGTCACGGCGTTCCGCCCTGCGCCTCGTCGCCGAATCGCGCCGCCTGCAACCGCTTCCACCATCCATGCAGCGCCGCACGCGGAGCGGTTACGCCGGTGGCGTCCATCGTCGCCTTCCAGCCGGCGGCATGCTGCGATGCCTGCTGCTGCAGTTCCGACACCGGCTTCTCGTCGACCCAGGCGGCCAGCGTTCCGGCATTGGCGCAGAGCAAAGCAACCGCCGCGAAGAGGATCGTCAGCGTCGTCCACAGCAGGGGATGGCCGCCCTCGACAGGCTCGCCGGGTAGATCGACTGGGGAGGCCAGCTCATGCTCCTTCATCTCGCGCGCCATCGCCGCCTCCGTCAGAACTGATAGTAGATGAAGGGCGCGACCCCTTCATAGCGCATCGCGTCGATCAGCAGGATCGCCGCCGCGACCAGCAGGCCGAGCAGCGGCGCGGGCAGGCGCCGCAGCCGCAGCGCGATACCCTGCGCCAGCCCCGGCGGAGTGAAGTGGAAAGCCATGCCCAGCGCCATCAGCCCGGCGAGCAGCGGCGTGGTCATGCCGTTCGCCCAGTCGCCGGCGCCCAGCCCGC
>SCUQ01000364.1 GCA_004297635.1 Rhizorhabdus sp.
CATCGCGATAGTCGC
Source organism: Rhizorhabdus sp. (assembly GCA_004297635.1). Classification (GTDB taxonomy): domain Bacteria; phylum Pseudomonadota; class Alphaproteobacteria; order Sphingomonadales; family Sphingomonadaceae; genus Rhizorhabdus. Next base: position 16 of record SCUQ01000364.1, read on the forward strand.
AGATTTCGAACCGCGCCTTGTCGGACAGCCCGGCTTTTTCCACCCGATCGTCGGCATAGGCTTTCTGCTCGACCGACAGGGTGATGCCGGTGACATCGGCGCCATATTCGGCTGCGGCCACCTCGGCGAGGCCACCCCATCCGCAGCCTATCTCGAGCAGGGTCGATCCGGGTTTCAGATCCAACCGGTCTAGCAACGCGGTGATCTTGCGATGCTGGGCGGCCTCCAACGGCTCGGTACGGCCGATCGGTTCCTGAAACAGCGCCGAGGAGTAGCTCATCGTCCGATCCAGCCACAATTCGTAGAAATCATTGCCCAGGTCGTAGTGGAAGGCGATGTTCTTCCGCGCGTTGGCACGGCTGTTGCGGCGGAAAGCGTGCCAGATGAGGTTGAAGAAGCGCAGCGGACCCTGGGCGCGGCCCAGTTCCCCCAGCGGGTGCCGGTTGCGCATGAACAGGTCGAAGATCGGCACAGGATCGGGGCTGGTCCATTCGCCCTCTGCCCAGCTCCGGTACCAGCCCACCGAACCGGTCGTGACGAGCCGGACAAGTGGCACCCAGTTCTTCAATTCGCAGACCGCGACCGGGCCATTGTCCGGATTACCGAGCACGCGGAAGCTGCCATCCGGGAGGGTAGCCTGGATCGCGCCCTCGACGAGCCCCTTGTCGATGGTATCGAGCAGGCGCTGGAAACCGGGCGAGAGCAGGCGCGCCAGCCAACTCGATCCAGTAGCGAAGCGACGATCGGCACGAAGCAGGTGCTGTCCACGCACGGGCGGCTGGGCATTCATATGAAGATGTCTGTCCTATCCCCAAATCGGCGTGACATGCGCCGCATATATCGAGCGTTACGGGTGGAAAAGACGCTTTGTTGCAGCCACCGCAGATTAATCCTCAGATTCCCGTCTTTGCGGCCAACGCCCGTTCGCGTGCTTCCCGGTGGCCGATGATCGGCGGCGGATAGCCCGAGGGGGCAAGACCGGCGCCATAAGGATCATGAATGGCCTCTCCCTCCACGTCGGAAAGCTCCGATACCCATGACCGGATATAGCCGCCGGCATCGAATTTGGGCGACTGGACGAGAGGCGCCATGATCCGGCCGAACGGATTGGAATCGACGCCAGTCCCGGCCACCCACTGCCAGTTCACGGCATTGCTGCCATGATCCGCGTCGACGAGCGTATCCCAGAACCAGCGCTCCCCGCGCCGCCAGTCGATCAGCAGATGCTTGATCAGGAAGGACGCTGCGATCATCCGTACGCGATTGTGCATGAAGCCGGTCGCCCATAATTCCCGCATCCCTGCATCGACGATGGGATAGCCCGTGCGGCCCCTGGTCCAGGCACGGAAATCGCGATCGGCAGCGGCGCCCTGCCGCCATGCCATGCTATCCCACAGCTCTCGGCCATTGGTGTCGCCATAGTCGGGCAGGATATCGATGATATTGGCACAGAAATCCCGCCAGCCGAGCTGTCGCAGCCAGGGTTCGGCCTTGCCCCGCGCCTGGCCCGCCGCGCGATACCAGAGTGTCGCGGGAGAGATCTCGCCGAAATGGAGGTGCGGCGACAGCCGCGACGTGCCCTCTACCGAGGGGCGGTCGCGATCCGTGTCATAGTGGTCGAGCACCGGCAGGAACTGGTCGAGCGCCTCGCGGGCGCCCGCTTCGCCCGGTGTCCATATCGCGAACCCGCCCGCCCAGTCCGGGCAAGTCGGCAGCAAATCCCAATCAGCCAGCGACGCCTCTGCGATCCCAACATGCGGGGCATTGACTTCTTTCGGCGCGGGCTGCGGCCGGCAGGGCGGCATCTGCTCCTTCAGCGCACGCCAATAGGGAGTGAAGATGCGATAGCGGCCGCGACTGCCCGTCAGCACGCCTTCGGGCGGCGCCAGCCGGTTGCCGTCATAGAGACGCAGGGTGAGACCGGGGGGCAAAGCGGTCTCGGCCTGCTTCCACCAGGGTTCATAATGGCGCAGCGCATGGACGGTATCGGCGCCGATCGCGCCAGCCACCTTGTCCAGTTCGTCCGCCGCTCTGCCCCGACGCAGCACAAGTCGCCCGCCCTTCCCCGCCAGATCCCGGCCCAGCGACGTCAGGCTATGATGCAGCCACCAGCGTTGTGCGGCCCCCATAGCCCGATGCTCGGCGGTCTCGTCATCGAGGACGTAGACACCGATCCAGGGTCCGCCGGCATGCGCCGCCGCCACCGCAGCCTGATCGGCAAGCCGCAGGTCCTGGCGGAACCAGACGATCGACGGCGAGGTCAATTGGTCTTGGCTGGCTTTGTGGCCGGGATCGTCGGTCTTGCCGCTCCGGGCGCCGCTGGCGCGGGCGCGCCGGCCGCCGGCATCCTGAGCGGATTGGCGAGATTCTGGAGCAATGCAGCCCGATCCGTAGCCGACAAGGCGCGCAACAGGCTGAGCAGCCGGTCATTCTGGCGCTTCACGAACTCGGCCTGCAGTGTCTCTTCCCGCCGGAAAAACTGCTCGAGCTTGTCGAGGT
>SCUQ01000031.1 GCA_004297635.1 Rhizorhabdus sp.
GTCTCCGGCGCCAGTTTCTCCGGGCTGGCCCAGAATACCGGCCGAGGCTTCCTGCGCTTTGCGCCATGGGAAGAACGCAAGGGCTCCGAGAACAGCACTGCCGAGGTCGCGCGCCGGGCGTCCCAGGGATTGTCGAATATCCGCGATGCGCAGGTCTTCGTCCTTACCCCGCCCTCGATCCCGGGGCTTGGCCAGACGACCGGCTTCTCGATGGAATTGCTCAACAGCGGCAATCTCAGCCGCGACGAATTCAAGGTCCGGCGTGATCAGCTGCTGGCGGCGGCCTCGGCCGATCCCGATCTTGCCAATGTCCGCATGAACACCCTCGACGACACGCCGACGCTGAACGTCGATATCGATTCCGAACGTGTCGGGTCGCTCGGCGTCAGCCAGTCGGTGGTCAATCAGACGCTCACGGCGGCTCTGGGCGGCATCTATATCAACGATTTCGTCGATCGCGGCCGGGTCAAACGGGTCTTCATGCAGGGCGATGCGCCGTTCCGCAGCCGTCCGGAAGATCTGGCGAACTGGCAGGTCCGCTCGACCAATGGACAGATGGTCCCCTTTTCGGCCTTCTCCACCGTACATTGGTCGCAGGCGCCAAGCGCCCTCACCCGCTTCAACGGCATTCCCAACTTCTCCATCCAGGGCCAGGGCGCGTCGGGCAAAAGCTCCGGCGATGCCATGAAACGCATCTCCGAACTGGCCGCCGACATACCGGGGGTCTCGGTCGACTGGTCGGGCCTCAGCTATCAGGAGCGGTTGTCCGGCGGTCAGGCACCAATCCTGTACGGTCTGTCGCTGCTTGTCGTCTTCCTCTGCCTCGCGGCGCTTTACGAGAGCTGGTCGATCCCCATCGCGGTGATCGCCGTCATCCCGCTGGGACTGATCGGCGCAACCCTGGCGGTGCTGCTGCGCGGCCTGGAAAATGACGTCTTCTTCCAGGTCGGCCTTGTCACGACCATGGGGCTCAGCGCCAAGAATGCCATCCTGATCGTCGAGTTCGCCGAGCAGGCCGAAAAGGAAGGCAAGACCGCGACCGAAGCCGCACTGGAAGCCGCTCGTATCCGGCTGCGACCGATCCTGATGACCAGTTTCGCCTTCATGTTCGGGGTGCTGCCGCTCGCCATATCGACGGGCGCAGGCGCCCGCGCGCGCAACGCGATCGGCACCGCGGTGCTGGGAGGCATGTTCACCGCCACCTTGTTCGCGATCTTCTACGTGCCGCTCTTCTTCGTCCTGGTCCGCAAGCTGTTCGGCAGGAAACACGGTGCCCGACCGGCACCGGACGCAGCGCCGGAGTCTGCATGATGCGCCGTCGCCTGGCCATGCTGCTGCCTCTCGGCGCGCTGACGGCCTGCAGCCTCGCGCCGGCCTATCAGCGCCCGACGCCGGCCATCCCGGCGGCGCTGCCGGTCGCCGGCCAACCGGATGAGCCCGCCCCCGCCACGCTCAGCTATCGTGATCTGGTCCGCGACCCCAGGCTGGTTTCGCTGATCGAGCGGGCGGTGGCGAACAACCAGGATCTCAAGGCAGCCTTGGCCAATGTAGCGTCGGCACGGGCGCTGGTGACGGTTACGCGCGCCGATCTCTTTCCCCAGCTCGACGGCAACGTCGGGGTGACGACGGGCGACAGCTCGAACGAAACCCGAGGCAATGTCGGTAACAATGGCAATAATGGCGCGGGTGGCGTGGGTGGCGGCAACGGCGCCAGCACCGGCGGGCGGCGAACCACCTACAACGCCAATCTGGGGGTCAGCTGGGAAATCGACCTGTTCGGGCGGCTACGCAGCCTGAACGATGCCGCCTTCAATCAGTATCTGGGCACCGAGGCGGCACAGCGGGCTACGCGGCTGAGCGTCGTCGCGGGAACGGCCAACGCCTGGCTGGCGCTTGCCGCCGACCGCAGCCTGCTTGCCATCGCCCGCGATACCCAGGCCAGCGCCGCCAGAAGCGTCGAACTGACCCAGGCCCTGCTCAAGGGCGGTGTCGCGCCGCGCACCAGCCTTCGCCAGGCCGAAACGATCCTGTCGCAGGCCGAGGCAGACCAGGCCGCGCTGGAGACCGCCGTGGCGCAGGACCGCAATGCGCTCGAGCTCGTGGTCGGCGAGCCGGTATCCGACGACCTGCTCCCCGCCTCGATCGAGAGCCTCAACGGTGCGCTCGCCGAAGTTCCAGCCGGGCTCGATTCGTCGATCCTGCTGCGGCGGCCCGACGTCGTCGAGCGCGAATATCAGTTGCGCGCCGCCAATGCCCGGATCGGCGCGGCGCGCGCGGCCTTTTTCCCGCGCATCGGCCTGACCGCGCTGGCCGGCTTCGCCAGCAGTGCGCTGTCCAGCCTGTTCGACCATGGCGCGTTCACCTGGAGCGTGGCGCCGTCCGCGACCCTGCCGATCTTCGATGGCGGCGCCAATCTCGGCAACCTTCGCTACTCGAAGGCGCAGCGCGACCTTGCCGTGGCCAATTATCAGCGGGCTATCCAGTCGGCCTTTCGTGACGTGTCCGATGCGCTGGCCCGGCGCGCGACGATCGATCGCCAGCTGGCCGCCAGCACCCGGCTCGATGGTGCCGCGCGCGATTCGCTGTTTCTCGCCAATGCCCGCTTCCGCGAGGGGATCGATCCCTATCTGAACCTGCTCGACGCGCAGCGCACCGCCTATGGCGCCGCGCGCACCCTGACCCAGACCCGCCTGCTCAAGGCACAGAATCTCATCACGCTCTATCAGTCGCTCGGCGGCGACGCGCTGATCGATGCACGACCGGCCCGCGACGGCGGCACGCGCTGACATCGGCCACATCGTTCAACCGGCGTTCAAGCGACCGGACGCTTGACGCGCATATGCGGCTGATCCCGGCGACAGCATCATCGATGGACCGCGAGCTGCTGAGGCGGCGCGCGATCGGCCTCGTGCTGGTCGTGATCATCCATATCCTGGGTTTCCTGCTGCTGCTGTCGCTGGCGCCGCAGGTGCTGCAGCGGATCACGCCCGATCTGAAGAGCTTCCCGCTGATGTCCTATTCGGAGAAACCCGCGCCAAAGCCCGCCGCCCGCTCCGACGCGCCGCGCCGCAAGGTCCAGCCGGTACAAAAGCCGCAGCCCCCCGTGCCGGTGCCGCAGCTGCCAACCAACCTGATCCTGATGACGTCGGAGCAGTTCCGCGCGACCGATATCGCCAATATCCAGCCGCAGCGTGCCGACAGCAGCACCGGCCACGGCGGCGCGGGAAGCGAAGTCGCCGAGGGGCCGGGCGAAGGCCCGGGCGGCGCAAAACTCTATCCCGCCGACTGGTACCGGGAGCCCACGACAGCCGAGATGGCCTTTTACCTGAAGGATAAGCGCCAGGCCGGCTGGGCGATGATCGCCTGCCGGACCGCGCCTGATTTTCGGGTCGAGGACTGCCGGGAGATGAGCGAGTCTCCCAGCGGCTCGGGCCTTGCCGGTGCGCTGCGCCAGGCTGCCTGGCAGTTCCGCGTCCGCCCGCCGCGGATCGGCGGCAAGCCGCAAATGGGCGTGTGGGTCCGCATATTGTTCGACTTTCAGGTGGGCGTGATCAAATAGGCGCCGGCTGTAGCGCAACCCATTCACGCCCCGGTCAGTTGATACCGCCTATCGGGCGCACAGCGATGATGGGACGATATCAATGACCAAGATGATTATGGTTGGCTTGCTTGCGCTGACCGCCGCCAGCGCGGCACAGGCCGGCCTGCAGCTGGGCGAACGGCCGATCAGCCGCACCGAGGTGATCAGCGCCGCGAAGAAGCAGTTTGCCGAAATGGACGGCGATCATGACGGCGCCGTGAGCCCCGACGAGTTCGAACGCTATCGCGAGGTCCAGAACGCCCGGCCCGATCGGGGACGGGGCCTGACCCATATCGGACGCAGCTGGTTCGATAAATGCGACAGCGATGGCGATGGCCGGGTGAGTCAGTCCGAAGCGGTCGCGCGCCCGCTGGGCCTGTTCGACATGGCCGATGTCAATCGCGATGGCGTGGCGAGCCTGGCGGAGCAGTCGATGGCGATGCTGTTCGTGAAATAGCCGGCCACGCCGGCCGGAGATCAGAAGGTGATCGGGCCGACCATGAAATTATCGGCATAGGCCTGGAGCTTGAGCTTCTTTTCGGGACCCGCGACGACATGCGCGGTCAGTCCCTCGCGGGCCGCATAGGCTTGCGCGGCATCGAGCGTCGGGAAGGACAGCCTGATCTGAGCGCGCGTATCGCCCGATCCGGCCCAGCCGGTCAGCGGATCGGGGCGCTTGGCCTCTGCCGGTTCATATTCCAGCACCCAGCTGTCGGTGCGGGCGCGGCCCGACTGCATCGCATTTTTGAGCTGCTGGTAGATTCGCGCGTGCGCCATGATGAATGTCCCGAAGGCTCCGTGGTTGACATCGCCATGCCGCAGCGCGGCGATCCCCGTCAAGAACGCTGCTTCGCTTTCTTCGTCCGCAAGGTGGGATCGGCGCCCGCCGGATCGTCGGGCCAGGGATGGCGCGGGTAGCGGCCACGCATCTCCTTGGCGACCGCCGCCCAGCTTCCCGACCAGAAACCCGGCAGATCCCGGGTGGTCTGTATCGGCCGTCCGGCGGGCGACGTCAGCCGCAGCACGACAGGCACCCGTCCGCCGCCGACCATCGGATGCGCCGACAGTCCGAACAGTGCCTGCGGCCGCACCTCGACCGCGGGGCCGCCCTCCGCAGCATAGTCGATCGGATGGCGGCTCCCCGCCGGCGATTGGAGATGCTCGGGGGCGAGCCGGTCAAGCGCCTGCCGCCCGTCCCAGCCCAACAGATCGTGAAGCGCAGCCGATAGTTCGCCGGGCGTGATATCGGACAGCCGCCGCTTGCCCTCGGCCAGCGGGGCGAACCAGTCGTCCAGTGTCAGCATCAGCGTATCATCGGAGAGGTCGGGCAATTCCCCGCCATGTTCGGCCGCGAAAGCCGCACGGGCGCGTAGCGCGGCAACGCTGTCGGACCAGCTCAGCAGATCGAGGCCGCGCGTGCGGACGGCATCGATCAGCGCCGCGCTGATCATCGCCGGCGATGCGCTCTCATCGCGCCCTGCCGCCAATACGATCGCGCCAAGCCGCCGTTCGCGCCGCGCCTCGACCGCCCCCGTCGCCGGATCGAAGCGTGCCGACTTGCGAACCTCGATATGGTCGGCGAACAGCCGCTCGACCTCGCCGGCGTCGATGGGCACCGCGGATAATATGCGCGCGCCCGACGCCGCACCCTGGATTTCGGCAACCGCGAGCCACTCGCTACGGGCGAGCGGCGAGGCCGGATCGAGGCGGAAGCCGCGTCCGCCCGTCGATATCCAGTCCTCGCCCGAGGCCGACCGCCGCTTCGCGACCC
>SCUQ01000365.1 GCA_004297635.1 Rhizorhabdus sp.
TTCACGCTGCCTGCCACGACGGCCTTCTCCTTATTGGGATGTTCCGGAGCCTCAGAGCCCCAGAGCCACTGCTGCCCAATATGTAGCGCCTGCCGCGAGATATGCGAGAGCGAACAGATAGCCGAGCATGAATCCCGTCCACTTCCAGCCATTGGTCTCGCGGCGGACGACCGCGATCGTCGATATGCACTGCGGCGCGAAGACGAACCAGGCGAGGAAGGCCAGGGCGGTGGGCAGCGACCAGCGGCCCTGGAGCCGCTGGATCAGCGACTGTTCCTGCACCGCCTCATCTCCGGCGTCGATCGCATAGACGGTGGCGAGGGCCGATACCGCCACCTCGCGCGCCGCCATCGCGGGGATCAGCGCCAGCGCCATGTCGCGGTTGAAGCCGATCGGGCGGAACACCGGCTCGATCATGTTGGCGACCCGCCCGGCGAGCGAATAGTCGATCGCGGGCTGAGCATAATCGGCCGGCGGCTTGGGATAGGACACCAGCAGCCATAGCACCACGGTGGTGAAAGCGATGATCGTGCCCGCCCGTTGCAGGAAGATCATCGCGCGCTGCCAGAGCCCAAGCGCCACATCGCGCAGGATCGGCATCTGATATCGCGGCATTTCCATCATGAAGCCCGGTGGCGGCCCCTGGGTGACGGTGCGGCGCAGGATATAGGCGACGACCATCGCCCCCACGACACCCGCGAGATAGAGGCAGAACAATACCAGCCCCTGAAGCCCGATGCCGGGGCCGATATCGCGCGCCGGGATGAAGGCGCCGATCACCACCGCATAGACCGGCAATCGCGCCGAACAGGTCATCAGCGGCGCGATCAGGATGGTGGTCAGCCGGTCCTTGGGATCGTCGATCGTCCGTGTCGCCATGATCCCGGGAATGGCGCAGGCGAAAGAGGAGAGCAGCGGGATGAAGGCGCGGCCCGACAGGCCGACGCGCGCCATCAGATGATCCATGATGAAGGCGGCGCGGACCATATAGCCCGACGCTTCCAGCAACAGGATGAACAGGAACAGGATCAGGATCTGCGGCAGGAAGACGACCACCGCGCCGACACCCGCCAGCAGCCCTTCGGCAATCAGCGAGCGGAAGAATCCGTCCGCCATCGTCGCGCCGACCAGCGCCTGAAGCTGCTGGATGCCGCCGTCGATCATGTCGGCTGGCACCGCGGACCAGGCGAACACCGCCTGGAACATCACGAACAGGATCGTCGCGAGCAGGACCGGTCCGATCACCGGATGCAGCGCGACCGCATCGGCGCGGTGCGTCCAGCGGCGCTTGAAATTCTCCTCGGTGGTCGCCGCCACCGCGATCGCGCGGGCGCGGCGCTGAAGCGCGACGATATCCTCGTGGAGGGCGGGATGATCGGCGCCGATATTGATCACGCCGCCGGTCGCCATCATGCCGATCGCGGTCTTGAGCTCGTCCAGGCCCTTCCGGCGCACGGCGACAGTCGGGATCACCGGTACGCCCAGTTCGGCGGAGAGCTTTCCGGCATCGATCGTCAGGCCGTCGCGCTCCGCCATGTCGATCATATTGAGCGCGATCACGCAGGGCAGGCCGAGCGCGATCAGCTGGAGTGCGAAGCGGAGATGATTGTCGAGGTTGGTGGCATCGACGACGATCAGCAGCGCGGACGGCAGGCGCTCGCCCTGCTGCCTGCCGAGCAGGACGTCATGCGTGACGGCTTCATCGGGGCTCGACGGGGTAAGGCTGTAGGTACCGGGCAGATCGAGCAGCTCGACCGGACGGCCATCGGCGAGGCTCATCCGGCCCGATTTTCGTTC
>SCUQ01000032.1 GCA_004297635.1 Rhizorhabdus sp.
GCCGGCGAATAGCACTGAGCGCCGCGATATGGCGATACAGCGGATGGCTGGCGTCGAAGTTCGCGGTCGCGGTGGTGGCGTTGCTGCCGACGAGATCATTATCGTTGTAGACGGCGACTTTCGAGGCGAACATGTCTTCGCGCGCGAGCTGGTCGTTGCCGTCCGACAGGAAGCCCTGCTCGTCGCCATAGTAGATGGTGGGGATGCCGCGCAGGGTGAGTAGCATGCTGTGCGCGAGCTTGACGCGGGCCAGAAGCTCTGCCTCGTCCGCTTCGGGGTTCGCCTGTTTCACGAAGGTCGCGACACGGCCCATGTCATGATTGCCGAGGAAGGTCGGCAATGTCAGCGCGGCGCGCGCGCCGCCCTTGTAGAGGATGTCGCCGTCGAACAGGCGGGCAAATTGGTCGGTCCCCTTCGTTCCGCTCGCCGCGTCGATCGCGGCCCGGGCGAAGGCGAAATCGAGCACCGCGGGAAGTCCGGCGGAATGCGTATAGGCCGCCAGCGCACCGGGATCGAGCGCGTCGATGTAGATTTCCCCGAAGATATGGAAATTGGGAATTCCGCGGGCCCGCGCACGCGCCTGCATCGCGGGGACGAAGGCTTGCCAGAATTCCGGGTTCACATGCTTGGCGGTATCGATGCGAAAGCCGTCGATGCCGAACTCGTCGATCCACCGTCCGTATATTTCGATAAAGCCCTTAACGACTTCGGGATTCTCGGTCGCCAGATCGTCGAGTCCTGCAAAATCACCGTAGAGGGCGGACTCGCCGACCCAGTCGCTGTTGCCACGATTATGATAATAGACCGGATCGTTGAGCCACGCGGGGGCCTTGCTGTGTTCCTCGCCCTTCGGGACGAACGGCTGATAGGCGAAAGAGGGGTCCACGAGCTTCGACCAGTTATCGGGGCTCGGATCGCGGTCACCTGCGAAACCGGGATTAATCGCCGGTCCGTCGACCCCTCCACGCCGCGCAAAGGGATAGTCGGCGAGGCTGCGGTAACGATAGCTCGACGCATCGCCATCGCGATACTGGATAACATCGGCCGTGTGGTTGGTGATAATGTCCATATAGACCTTCATCCCGCGCGCATGAGCGGCGTCGACGAAGGCTTTGAACTCGGCATTGGAGCCGAAATGCGGGTCTACGCTCGTGAAATCGGTGACCCAATAGCCATGATAACCAGCGCTTTCGTCGCCTTTCGGTCCCTGCACCGGCTTGTTGCGGAAAATCGGCGCGAACCAGATCGCGGTGGCGCCGAGACCCTCGATATAATCGAGCCGTCGCGTAAGCCCGGCAAGATCGCCCCCATGATAAAATCCCTTCGCGGTCGGATCATAACCGGTCGCAAGACGATCGCCTTTCAGCCCGCCGCGATCGTTCGACCGGTCGCCATTTTCGAAACGGTCGGGCAGCACGAAATAGATGATGTCGTCGGAGACAGGACGCGAGCGCGAGTCTTGTGCAACCGCCGGCAAAGGTAGCGAGACGAACAGCATCGCGAGCAGGACGGACCAACGGATCATGCAGCGACTCCTGCGGGTCGCGCCGCGGCAAGGAAGGCGTCGTAATTTTCCATCTGCGCCACTTCGCGCTCGATAGTCAGTGAGATGCCGGCCATAAATTGCGCGAGCTCGGCCGGTTCGAGACTGTCGGCAAGCGGATGCCAGCGCCGGGGCTCGACCGCTTGTCCGACCAGCACCTGCAGCCATCCCGACTCGGTGAAAAGCTCTTCATGCTCGCGGAAGATCAGGCCTTGCGCGCGGAAGAGGTCGATTTTGGCAGCAAGCGTATCGGGAATGTCCATTTCTGCCCGATCCCGCCAATAGGGCGTGTCCCGCCGCTCGGTCGCCTTGAAATGAAGAATGATGAAATCGCGGATACGCTCCCATTCGAAGTCGCTCTGCCGATTGAATTCCGCGGCGACCGCAGGGTCGGAGGCGCCTGACGGGAGCATTTTGACGAGCCGCGAAATTCCAGCCTGAACAAGGTGGATGCTCGTCGATTCCAGCGGTTCCATGAAACCGCTCGCCAGGCCGAGCGCCACGACATTGCGGTTCCACATCCGCCGTCGCTTGCCGCTGACGAAACGCAGCTGGTTGGGTTCCGCCTGCGCCGCGCCGTCGAGATTGGCGAGCAGCGTATCCAGGGCAGCATCGTCGCCGATATGCGCCGAGCAATAGACATAGCCGTTG
>SCUQ01000366.1 GCA_004297635.1 Rhizorhabdus sp.
ATTGTGAATGAAGCTGGACAGAAGATCGAATTCGGCCCCGGTGAGATCGACCACCGCGCCGCTCGGCGATTTCAGTTCGCGGCGCGGGAAATTGACCTGCCAGCCATCGAAACTTACTTCGCTGCGGCGGCTGGCGTCGGCCTGCCGGTCCATTCCGCCGCGGCGCAGCACGGCCCGGACGCGGGCCATCAGCTCCCGCGTGCCGAACGGCTTCGGCAGATAATCGTCGGCGCCGATCTCCAGCCCGATCACCCGATCGGTCTCGCTGCCCTTGGCGCTGATGAAGATGATCGGCACGTCGCTCTTCTGCCGGATCTGGCGGCACAGTTCGATGCCACTGGTGCCCGGCAGCATGATGTCCAGGATGATCAGGTCGACGGGCTCGGCATTGAAGGCGATCCACATCTCGGCGCCGGTGGCCGCCGGGCGGACGATATAGCCATTCTCCTGCAGCGCGCGGGCGGTGAGGACCCGCAATGACGGATCGTCTTCGACCAGCAGAATGGTGTTCGAGGTCACACAAGGGCCTTGGGCTTGAGGGTCCACTTGCGCACCTATGTACGGCCAGGCCGCGCGTCAACCGCTGCGCTGCGCAAAAATCTGTCGGGCGGAGTGCAGCAATATTTTGAAATGGTCAGGCAATGGCTGCGTCAGATTGGCGCCGTCTTCCCCGGCCAGACATGATTTCTTACAGATGTGCGATCCCGGAGCAACGCGCTCACCATAGCTGGCAATGATCACCATCGGAGGAGATCTATATGCGCCTGCTGTTCCCCGTCCTGTCGCTGGCCGCACTCGCCGCCGCTCCGCTTTCGGCCGCCGGCCTTGCCGAAACGCATCAGGAGGTGGCGGTGCCCGCTGGCAAGATCCACGCCAAGGCGTTCCGCCCGCTGGCGCCGCAGCCCTGTGCGGTGGCCAAGGCCAATCCGTCGGGCAGCCGCCCGGCTGCCACCCTGCCGGCGCGTACCGCCGAAGCCTGCAAGGCCGAGGCTGCGAAGCGCGGCTGAGCGGCAACAGGACATCATCCTCCTCGCGGCACGATGTCGCGAGGATCCTGAAAACGGCGGCCTGGCGGAAGCGGGCCGCCGTTTGCGTTGGGCTTCCCGAGATCCACTTGCGCGGGGCCGGAATACCGGCCCGTCCGAATCCGCTGGCCTATAGGCGGATACCAGCACGGCCGAGCAGCCCGGTCATGACCAGGTAGAGCAGCGACGTCAGCAGGCACAGGCCGATCAGCGACGGCCAGAAGCCGACGCCCCGTTTCAGAAGGAGCGGCAGCAGCAGGAACATCGGCAGGCTGGGCAGCACATACCAGAATGTGGCGAAGGCGTGGACGGCGACCCGGTCCGTATCGGCGGTGTCGCGCCACAGCCATATCATTCCCAGCACGGAGATGAGCGGCAATGACGCGATCAGCGCGCCGAACCCCGGGAATTTTCGGGCCACCTCGGAGACCAGCATGACGATGATGCCGGACAGACCCGCCTTGATGACCAGATAGAGCATAGCCTTGTCGTTCCTAGACCTCCGCGGATGGCGGCTTTCCCGCCGACCGGCCGTGGATCAGCCGATAGAGAGCGGGCAGCACCAGCAGCGTCAATAGGGTCGATGACACGATGCCGCCGATCACCACGGTCGCGAGCGGACGCTGAACCTCCGCGCCGGCGCCGACATTGAACGCCATCGGCACGAAGCCCAGGCTGGCGACCAGCGCGGTCATCAGCACGGGCCGGAGCCGGGTAAGCGCGCCTTCGCGTATGGCATCGTCCAGCGGAAGGCCATCCTCGCGCAATTGCCGGATGAAGCTCAGCATCACGACGCCGTTGAGGACGGCC
>SCUQ01000367.1 GCA_004297635.1 Rhizorhabdus sp.
TCCGGATCTCGGCCTCGCCGCCGATGCGGCCAAGCGCGATCTCGACGCCGCCGCCATAGGCGACGCCATTGTCGACGAGATTCTGGAAAAGCCGCCGGAGCGCCATCGGGTCGCCCGCCACCGTGACCGCCTCGACCGGACCGAGCGTCACCGGCCGGCCGACCTCGGCCTCATCGGCGGCGAGATCGCCCAGCAGCCGGCCAAGCGCGACCGGCTCGATCCGGCTGACACTGCCGGTGTCGCGCACGAAGGAGATTGTCGCCGCGATCATCGCGCGCATCTGCTCAATGTCGCCCTGTACCTTTTCGCGCATCTCGTCCGGGGCGGTTTCGATGCGAAAGGCGATGCGGGCCAGCGGCGTGCGCAGATCATGCGCGATCGCGCCGATCATGTTGGTCCGCTCGGTCAGATAGGCCGACAGGCGCTGCTGCATGCGATTGAGCGCATGCGCGGTGACGCGAATCTCGGCAGGGCCTTCCTCGGTGATCAGCGGCGCCTGCGGGTTGGCGCCCATCCGGTCGGCGGCGTCGGCGATGCGGCGGATCGGCTTGGCGAGCGCGCGCGCGAAGAACCAGGCGAACGGGATCACGGCCAGCAGGCTGATCCCGAACAGCATCAGCGCGCGCTTCTGCCAGGGGGCGATCCAGGCGCGCGGCGGGGTGCGGACCACCCGCCATCCGCTTTCGGTTCTCAGCCCGGCGACCACCGTATCGAAGAACAGCGGCTCGCCCCGGCGGACGATCACCCGGCGGTCGCCCCGCATGCGCAGCGGCAGATTGCTGCTCTGGTCCGGTTCGAAGAACAGGCTGACATCGCCAACGGGCACGCCGATCTGATCCGCCAGCCGTGCCGAGAAGGCGGCCGAACTGACCATGTCGGGGTCGGGGCGCGGCGGCGTGGGCTGCTCGATCACGCTCAGCCGGCGTTCGCGCTGGCGTTCATCGGAGTCGCGCTGCGCGTGCAGCGGCATCGGCCCCTTATGGCCGTGCGGGACGATCATGACCTGCCAGTGCCGCTCGCGAGGAATCCTGCGGCCCGACAGCGCCTCGGCGATATCCGACAGGCTGTTGAAATCGGGGCGGGGCGGCGGCGACCAGACGAACAGCGCCGCCGTCACCACGAACACCACCGCGATGCTGGCGAGCAGCAGCAGCAAGGTCTGCCAGAAAATCGACAGGCCGCCCCGCGCGATGCTCATCTCATTCGCCCTCGACCTTCAGGGTGAACATATAGCCTTCGTTGCGGATCGTTCGGATCGGATCGTCGGGGCCGAGCTTCTTGCGCAACCGGCTGATCGTGACGTCGATCGCCCGATCGAACACGTCGCTGTCGATCCCCTTGCCGGCCTCGATCAGCTGGTCCCGGCTGAGGACGCGCTGCGGCCGATCGAGAAAGGCGGCGAGCACGCGGAACTCGGCGTCGGTCAGCGGCGCCGGTGCCATGTCGACCCGCCGCACCTCGCGCTGCACGATATCGAGCGTCCACGGGCCGAACCGGCGCGTCGCGCCGGCGCCCGCGCCATTGCCGGCCTCCTCGCCGCGCCGCCGGAGCACCGCGCGGATGCGGGCGAGCAGTTCGCGCGGATTGCACGGCTTGGGCAGATAATCGTCGGCGCCGACCTCCAGCCCGATGATCCGGTCGGTATCCTCGCCCATCGCCGACAGCATGATGACCGCCGGCCCCCCGGGCTTGCGAACCCGACGCAGGATCGACAGACCATCCTCGCCCGGCATCATCAGGTCCAGCACGATCAGGTCGGGCCGCTCGGCGGCGATCCGCGCGTCCATCTCGGCCCCGTCGGCGGCGCTTTCGACCCGCAGGCCGTTGGAGCGCAGGAAATCGGTGATCAGCGTGCGCAGGTCGGCATCGTCATCGACCACCAGGATCAGCGGGCCGGGGCCGTTCATCGGCGCTTCTCCCGAAGCTTGGCAAGGCAGGCGGCATTGGCGGCCTGCTGGGCTGGGGTTTTCGGCAACTGGTCGAAGCTCAATGCCTTGGTCTGCCGGGGATCGAGATCGGCGAACCGGGCGGCCGCGGCGGCACGAAATTCGCGCGCGGTGATCGCGCGGTTGACGTCGCTGTCGGCGGCGGCGACCGGATTGGGGATGTTCAGGAACGCGTATCGGCCCGCGCCGATCACGCCGTCGGCATAGGCAGGGGTGCGCCCGCCGCGCCGACGCTCGGCGCGGGGCCGCTGCCCATCGTCGGCACCCGCTTTCTTCCCGCCCTCGGCGCCCGGTTCGGGACGCCGCTGGTAGAGCCTGATCTCGGGCGCGACATCCTGCTCATAGCCATGGACCTCGTCGGGCAGCAGCTCGCCATTGCCGTCCTTGTCGAGCGTCGCGAAGAAGCGATCGCCGTCCAGCATGAACTCTCCCACGGTCAGCGTTCCGTCATGGTTGCGATCTGCCTGGTCGAACCAGCGCCGGACCGGATCGTCATTGCCCCCCTGCGGCCGGAACGGTTCGCCGATAGGGGAAATGAACAGCACCGGCGCGACCGGATCGGGGCATGGCGCGACCGGCGCCTCGGATTTCGCGAGAGCCGGCGCCGCGAGCAGTGCGATGAGCAGGACAAGGCGTCTCATTCGTGTCGCAACGCCTCGATAGGGTTGAGCGACGCCGCGCGGCGCGCCGGGAAATAGCCGAACACCACCCCGATCAAAGCCGAGAAGACGAAGGCGATCAGGTTGATCTTGGGATCGAAGATGAAGGGCACCTGCAATACCGGCGCCAATATCACCGTGGAGATCAGCGCCAGCAGCAGGCCCAGCAGCCCGCCGAGGCAGGCCAGCGTCACCGCTTCGACGAGAAACTGCAGCAGCACCTCGCGCGCGACCGCGCCGATGGCCAGACGTATGCCGATCTCGCGGGTCCGCTCGGTCACGGAGACGAGCATGATGTTCATGATGCCGATGCCGCCGACGAGCAGGCTGACCGCCGCCACCGCGCCGAGCAGCGAGGTGAGGATCTGCGTGGTGCCGGATAGCGTGTCGGAAATCTGCTTGGTGTCGAAGATGTTGAAATCATCGTCGGCATCGCTGTTCAGGTGGCGCCGCTCGCGCAGCAGGTCGCGCAGCGCGGACTGGACCTGCTGGCTGTCAAAATTCGCGTCGACCGACACCATGATCGTGCGGACGTCGCGATTGCCGGTCATGCGCCGCTGCACCGCCTTGTACGGCATCAGCACGATATCGTCCTGATCGTTGCCGAAGCCGCCCTGGCCCTTCGGCGCCAGGGTGCCGATGATCTCGCATGAGATATTCTTGATCCGGAAGCGCTTGCCGACGGCATCGGTGCCGCGGAACAGCCGGTTGATCACGGTGTTGCCGATGATGCACACCGCCTTGCCCGCCTGTTCCTCGGCGGCGTTGAAGCTGCGACCGCCGGTGAAGGTCCAGGGCTGGGCGATGAAATATTCGCGGTTGGTGCCGTTGATGGTGGTCGACCAGTTGGCGGCGTTGAACACTGCCGTGCCGGTCGACTGGACCAGCGGCGCGACCGCGGTCACGCCGACGATCTGCGTACGGATCGCGTCGAGATCCTCGATCTTGAAATCGGGCGGCTGTGGCCCGCCGCCGCCGCGGCCGAAGCCCTGGCCGGGCCGCACCTGCAGCACATTGGCACCGAGGCTGGAAATCTGTTCCTTGACCGCCGCGGTGGCGCCATTGCCGAGCGTCACCATCGTCACCACCGCCCACACGCCGATGACGATGCCCAGGATCGTCAGGAACGAGCGCAGCAGATGCCGCCGGATCTCGCGCACCGCGAGCAGGAAGGTGGTGGCCCACATCAGGCTTGCCCCCCTGCCGATTCGCCATGCCGAGCTTGCTTCAGCGTCCATTGCCGCAGCGTCGAAACCGGAAGCGCGGCGTCGCCAATCTGGTTCCTGACCTTCGTCAGGAGGGCAGTGGAGGAGGGGACCTTCACGCCTTCACCTCCGGCCGCTTCGCATTTTCGGTGATCTTCTCGACCAGGCCGTCGCGGAAATGGATGATGGTGTGGGCGAAGGCGGCCATCTCCGATTCATGCGTTACCATCAGCACGGTGATGCCGGCATTGCGGTTGAGGTCGGTCAGCAATTCCATGATCTCGATCGAACGCTCGGTGTCGAGATTGCCGGTCGGTTCGTCGGCGAGCAGGACGTCGGGGCTGGTGACGATCGCCCGCGCGATCGCGACCCGCTGCTGCTGGCCGCCCGACAATTCGGCAGGTGTATGGTCCCACCAGTCGGCGAGGCCGACCTTGTCGAGTGCCGCCATCGCCGCCGCGCGCCGCGCTGCCTTCTCCTCGCCGCGATAGACCAGCGGCAGTTCGACATTCTCCAGCGCGGTGGTGCGCGCGAGGAGGTTGAAGCCCTGGAAGACGAAGCCGAGATAGCGGCGCCGGAGCAAGGCGCGCTGATCCCGCTCCAGATTCTCGACATGATGGCCGCGGAACAGGAATTGGCCCTCGGTCGGCACGTCGAGGCAGCCGAGGATGTTCATCGTCGTCGACTTGCCCGATCCCGACGGCCCCATCACCGCGACGAAATCGCCACGCTGGATGTCGATGTCGACGCCTTTCAGCGCGGCGAACGCGGTGGCGCCCTCGCCGAACACCTTGGTGATGCCCCGCAGCGAGATCAGCGTGTCGCCGATGGCGATGTCACTGGGCATTGCGCCGCTGTCCACCACTCTGGCCGCCGCTGCCCGACCCGCCGCCCTGGGCGCCCGCCGCATATTGGCCGATCACGACCTGCGTGCCCTCGGCCAGCTTGCCGCCGACCACCTCGGCCTGGCTGCCATTGCTCTCGCCCACGGTGATTTCGACCGGCGTGGGATTGTCGCCCGCTTCGCCGACGACATAGACGGTCTGCTTGCTGCCGCGGCCGATCACGGCCTCGCGGTCGGCGCGGTTGCCGCCGCGGCGCATCGGCCGGGGTGCCAGCACGCTGGTCAGCCCGCCGCTGCTGCCCGCGCGCTGCCGGTCGGGCGAAAAGCGCAGCGCCGCGGCGGGTACGAGCAGGACATTCTGCTTGCTCATGGTGATGATGTCGGCGGTTGCGGTCATGCCCGGACGCAGCAGCCCGTCGGTATTCGAGACGGTGAGCCGCGCGGTGTAGGCGACCACGCCGCTCGTGCTGCTGCCCGCCGTCGCGGTCGAGCCCGACGTGCTCGACGCGCCGCTGCTGGTGGCGTTGGCGCCGACATCGACCCGCTCGATCGTGGCCGGAAAAGTGCGGCCCGGGAAGGCATCGACGGTGAAGGTCGCCTTCTGGCCCTTCTTGACCTGGCCGACATCGGCTTCGTCGACCTTCACCTCTAGCCGCATCTGGCGCAGA
Source organism: Rhizorhabdus sp. (assembly GCA_004297635.1). Taxonomy (GTDB): domain Bacteria; phylum Pseudomonadota; class Alphaproteobacteria; order Sphingomonadales; family Sphingomonadaceae; genus Rhizorhabdus. The sequence goes on from SCUQ01000367.1 coordinate 5,323, forward strand.
TCCTCGGCGATGGTGAACAGCACCGGCGCGTTGAGCGAGGCGGCGACGGTCTGGCCGGGCTCGATCGAGCGGGAGAGCACCTGGCCGTTGACCGGCGAGGTGATGAATGCCTTGGACAGGGCGGTCTGTGCCGAGGACAGGCTGGCCTGGGCCTGATCGACCGCGGCGCGGGCGGTCGAAACGCCGGCGGCCGCGCGGGCCGCATCGGCCCGCGCGACGTCGAGTTCGGTGGCGGACGGCACCTTGCCGCCCGATAATCGCCACACCTGCTCCTGTCGTCGCAGGGTCGCGCGCGCCTGCTGCGCGGTCGCCTCCGCCTGTTCGACCGAGGCGCGGGCGGAAGCGACCCCGGCTGCCGCCTGATTCACCGCATCCTGCAGTCGCGAGGTATCGAGCTTGGCGAGCAGCTGGCCCTTCCGCACCCGATCATTATTGTCGACATAGACCTCGACCACGGTGCCTGACCCTTCGGAGCCGACCTCGACCTGATTGGTCGGGGCGAGATTGCCGGTCGCCGAGACCATGACGGTCAGGTCGCCGCGCTCGACCGGCCGGGTCGCATAGGCCGCCTTGTCGTCGCCGCCGAAAATAAGCCGCCAGAGGATCACCAGCACCACGACGATGGCGAGGCCGATACCGATCCGGCGAAACAGGGTCGCGCGCGGCGAGGTCGGCTCCACGCCGAGAAACGCGTCGA
>SCUQ01000368.1 GCA_004297635.1 Rhizorhabdus sp.
CTCTTCCGATCTCAGCGCACGGCTGTCGTGGAAGCCCACCGATCCGCTGCTGCTGTGGGGCGCGGTATCGCGCGCGATCCGCTCGCCGACACCCTTCGACCGCGATGTCGTGGAGAGGCTGGACGGCGACGATTTCCTGATCGGCCCGTCGACATTCCGGTCGGAGAAGCTCACCGCCTTTGAGGCGGGGACACGGCTCATGGCGTCTTCGCACGCATCGCTGTCCCTGTCGGCCTTCTATAATGCCTATGACGACCTGCGCAGCATCGAGGTCGCGCCCGGCGGCTTCCTGCCGCTGCAATGGGGCAATGGCATCAAGGGCCACAGCTATGGCTTCGACAGCTGGGCCGATGTCCGGATTACCGACTGGTGGCGGGTCAAGCCGGGCTACAGCCTGCTGATCCAGCGCTTCCGCTTCAAGCCGGGATCTGCCGGGCTGCTCGACGTCCATCAGGTCGGCAACGATCCGAAGCATCGCCTGACCTTGCGGACATCGATGGACATCGGGCCGCGCATCAACCTCGATGCCGACCTGCGCTATGTCAGCAGCCTGCCGAGCCCCCGCACGTCCGGCTATGTCGAATTGGGCGCACGAATCGGCTACATGCTCGGCGAGCGGGCCGAACTGTCGCTATCAGGCTTCAACCTCCTCCATAAGCGCCATCTCGAGCTTCCCGCGACCGAGGCCAGCCCGGTGCCGCGCAGCGTGTTCGCGGCGCTGAAATGGCACCTTTGACGGGGTCCCTGGCCCTGTGGCGGCGGCTCTGCACGCTGGCTTTGCCGCTATTGGCGGGCGGATCGGCCATCGCCCTGGCGGCCAATGCGCCGCCTCCGCTCGAACAGGCGGTCAAGGCCAGCTACATCACCAAATTCGCTCCGTTCATCGAATGGCCGGCCGGTGCCTTCGCCAATCCCGACGGCCCCTTCATGATCTGCCTTGCCGGTCACGATGCCTTCGGATCGACGCTGGACGAAATCGCGCGCGGACAGAAGGTCAAGGGGCGGCGCATCCAGGTCCGGCGGATCGGTGATACGCTGTCGCCGGGTGCCTGCCATATGCTCGTGATCGGCGAAGGAACGCCGAACGCCCTGCTCGCCCAGGTCGCCGGCCAGCCGGTGCTCACCGTTGCCGATCGAAGCGCCGGACTCGACGGCGGCATGATCAGGTTCGTGCGGCGGGCGGGCCGCGTCCGGTTCGAAATCGACAATGGCGCGGCGCGGGTGGCACATCTGGCGATCAGCTCGAAGCTGCTCGATCTCGCGGTGACGGTGGCCCGATGAAGACGATGCCCGCCATGCTCGACCGCCTTGCGCGGAGATTGACGGCCAGCCCGGCGATCGCGCTGCTGATAGCGCTTGCCCTGATCGTCGGTGGGCTCACCCTGGCGATCCAGAACGATCGGCTCGGCAAGGTGGAAAAGCTGCGGCAGGCCAGTGTCCAGGCGCAGATTCTTGCGGGCAGCCTCGCCGCTCCGCTGGCCTTCGACGACGGAAACGCGGTCCGCGAATATCTCAACGCCTTCCGGAAGGACCCCGCGATCCGGGCCGCCGCCGCCTATGACGACAAAGGCAGGCTCATCGCGGGATTCGCGCAGCCGGGCACGGTGCTGCCGGCGTCCGCGCAGCTCGCCCCGCCCGCGATACAGGGCCGTGATCTCGTCGTCACGGCGGCCGTCGCGCAGGAGGGCAGCCGGATCGGATCGGTCTATCTGCGTTCGTCGATCGAGACCGGCCTGCGACGGGCGATGCGCTATCTCGGTATCGCCCTTATCGTGATCTTCGCATCCTTGCTCGTCGCACTGCTTGGGGCATCCTACGCGTCGCTCAGCCATTCGCATGCGCGGCTGGAGGCCGAGATCGAAAGCCGTGAAAAGGCCGAAGCCGCCCTGCGTCAGTCGCAGAAGATGGAGGCGATGGGGCAGCTGACCGGCGGGGTCGCGCATGATTTCAACAATCTGCTCATGGTGGCGTCCAGCGGCATCGAACTGCTTGAACGGACCAGCGATCCCAGCAAGCGAGACCGGCTGAAGGCCGGGATACGGCAGGCGATCGACCGCGGCGCCAAGCTCACCCAGCAGCTCCTCACCTTCGCGCGGCGCTCACCGCTCAATCCCGAGGTCGTCGATCTCGCGGAGCGCATCCGCGGTATGGATACGTTGCTCGATCGATCGCTGCGGGAGGATGTCGCGGTGATCTTCGAGCTTCCGGCGGATCTGTGGCCGGTCGAGGTCGATGCCTCCCAGCTCGAAGTCGCGATCCTCAACATGGCGCTCAACGCGCGCGATGCGATGCCCAATGGCGGAACCATCACGATCAGCGCGCATAATCAGCCGGAGCCGGGCGGGCAGGACTCGGTGGTGCTGATGATCGCGGACACCGGCGTCGGCATCGACTCCGACCAGCTCGTCCAGATTTTCGAACCCTTCTTCACCACCAAGGGCGTCGGCCAGGGCACCGGCCTGGGTCTCAGCCAGGTCTATGGCTTCGCCAGATCCGCGGGCGGCGATATCCAGGTCGAAAGCGAAGTGGGTCGCGGCACGGTGATGCGGCTGCGCCTGCCACGCACATTGAAAGCGCTGCCGAAACCGGCTGCGCGGCCCATCGAAACGGCGCGCGTCGACGATAGGCGGCGCCGCGCGCTGCTCGTGGAGGATGACGATACCGTCGCCGCGATGGTCGGGGCCATGCTCGACGAACTGGGGTTCGATCATGATCGGGTGGGGTCGGCCGACGCGGCCCTCGAGCGCCTCGCGTCCGATGCGGATGTCGATTTCGTCCTGTCCGACATGATGATGCCCGGCACGATGAGCGGCCTGGATCTGGTGCGCGCGATCATCTGCCGGTGGCCCGGCTTGCCGGCGATCCTGATGACCGGCTATAGCGCCGCCGCCGCCGCCGCCACCTCCGAAGGCGTCCGTCTGTTGATCAAACCCTATCAGATCGAAGACCTTGCCGCCGAAATCGACGCCGCCACCAAAGCAGCTTGAAGACATTCCCCCGGGCAGGGATGACAGTGCTGAATAAAATAGTGGATTCATTTCCGCTTCTGGTAGAAATGGCGCCATCACGAAAGGAACTTTACCCATCATGGCTGACGACACACTTCTCGATCTCACCGCCGACATCGTCGCGTCGCATGTCGCAAACAACAATGTCGCGGTTGGAGACATTCCGGGCCTGATCAAGAGCGTGCATGGCGCGCTGCAGGGCCTGGGTAAGGTCACGGCCGAGCCCGAACCGGAACTGAAGCCGGCCGTGCCGATCCGTTCCTCGGTAAAGCCTGACTATATTGTCAGCCTGGAGTCGGGGAAGAAGATGAAGATGCTCAAGCGCTATCTTCACACCAGCTATGGCATGACCCCCGCCGACTATCGCAAGAAATGGGGTCTGCCCGCCGACTATCCGATGGTCGCGCCCAACTATGCCGAGCAGCGCAAGGCGCTTGCGGTGAAGATCGGCCTCGGCCGCAAGCCCAAGACCGAAACGGCCAAGGCAGCACCCGCGAAGGCCGCGCCCGCCAAGGCTGCACCGGCCAAGGCTGCCACCGCGAAGGCCGCACCGGCCAAGGCTGCACCGGCCAAGCCCGCGCCCGCCAAGGCCGCATCGGCGAAGGCTGCGCCGGCCAAGCCCCGCGCCAAGAAGACCGCCGAGGCCTGACGAACAGCGAGGCCTGACGAACACCGCGCCCCGCCATGGCGGGGCGCGGCCGTCCGGTCAGGCCAGCCGCTGGCCGTGCCAGCGAAGATGATCCTCCATGAAGGTGGAGATGAAATAATAGCTGTGGTCGTAGCCCGGCTGCATGCGCAGCGTCAGGTCGATCCCGGCATCGGCGCAGGCGGCGACCAGCAGACTGGGCTTGAGCTGCTCCGCGAGAAAGCCGTCGGCCTCGCCCTGATCGACCAGCAGGTCCTTCACCCGCGCGCCATCCTCGATCAGCGCGACCGCATCATGCCGGCGCCACGCCACCCTGTCCTGACCCAGATAGCCGGGCAGCGCCTTCTGCCCCCACGGCACTTGCCCCGGCGCCACGATCGGCGCGAAGGCCGATACCGAGCGGAAGCGATCGGGGAAGGTCAGCCCGATCGTCAGCGCGCCATGCCCGCCCATCGAATGGCCCGTGATCGCCTGCCGCTTCATGTCCACCGGGAAGTTCGCCGCGATCAGCGCCGGCAGTTCGTCGGTGACATAGCTCCACATCCGGTAATGCTGCGCGAACGGCGCCTGCGTCGCATCGACATAGAAGCCGGCCCCCAGCCCGAAGTCATAGGCCGCCGCCGGATCGTCAGCCACGCCCTCGCCGCGCGGGGAGGTATCCGGCGCGACGAAGATCAGGCCCAGTTCCGCGCAGACGCGGCGAAACTCGCCCTTTTCGGTGACATTGGCATGGGTGCAGGTGAGCCCCGACAGATACCAGACGACCGGCAGCGTCGTGCCCGGCGCATGCGGCGGCACATAGACCGAAAAGGTCATGTCGGTGCCGGTCGCGGCGGACGCATGCCTGTAGACGCCCTGGACGCCGCCGAACGACAGGTTGCTGGAGATGGTTTCGAGGCTCATATTTCTTCCCTGATGCGACAGGGGCGCGGACTAGGTCCACGCCCCCGAACATGAAGCAGCCGAACGGATCAGGCCGTGAACGTGTAGGCGCAGATCTTGTTGCCGGCCGGATCGCGCAGATAGGCGGCGTACGCGCCCGGCAGATGGCTGCGCGGTCCCGGCGCACCCTCACAGGTGCCGCCATTGGCAAGGCCCGCCGCGTGGAAGGCGGCGACGGCGGCCTCGTCCGCTGCCGCGAAGCCGATCGTCACGCCATTGCTGGACGGCGCCTCGCCATTGCCGGGTTTCAGCACCAGGAAGGCGGGCTTGTCCTTGCCGTACAGCATGACCCTATCCCCGAACGGCCCCATGTTCTGCACGCCGAGCGGCGCCAGCGCGGCATCGTAGAACCTCGTCGAAGCGCCAAGGTCGGTCGCGCCCACCGTGGTATGCGAAAACACGCCATCACCTGAAATCACTGCCATGACATATCCCCTCGTTAGAATCCTCGTTGCGCGTGCTGTCGGCACGGGCCGGCCGATATCGACTCATCCGCGCTCGCGGCAGATCAGAACACCACCACCGAGCGGATGCTTTCGCCGGCGTGCATCAGGTCGAAGCCCTTGTTGATCTCTTCCAAGCCCATGACATGGGTGATCATCGGATCGATCTCGATCTTGCCGGTCATGTACATGTCGACGATCTTGGGCACGTCGGTGCGGCCCTTGGCGCCGCCGAAGGCGGTGCCGCGCCAGTTGCGGCCCGTCACCAGCTGGAACGGCCGGGTGGCGATTTCCTTGCCGGCCTCGGCCACGCCGATGATGATCGAGGTGCCCCAACCGCGATGGCAGGCTTCCAATGCGGTGCGCATCACCTCGGTGTTGCCGGTCGCGTCGAACGTGTAATCGGCGCCGCCGTCGGTCATCAGCACGATCTTCGCGACCACGTCCTCGCGGCTCATCCCCTTGCTGTTGAGGAAGTCGGTCATCCCGAATTTGCGGCCCCATGCCTCGCGGTCGGGATTGATGTCGACACCGATGATCTTGTTGGCGCCGGCCAGCCGCGCGCCCTGCAGCACGTTCAGGCCGATGCCGCCCAGCCCGAAAACCACGACATTGTCGCCCACCTGCACCTTGGCGGTGTTGACCACCGCGCCGATGCCAGTCGTGACGCCGCAGCCGATGTAGCAGCTCGTCTTGAACGGCGCGTCCTCGCGGATCTTCGCCACGGCGATCTCGGGCAGCACGGTGAAATTCGAGAAGGTCGAGCAGCCCATATAATGGAAGATCGTCTTCCCCTTGTAGCTGAAGCGGCTCGTGCCGTCGGGCATCAGCCCCTTGCCCTGGGTCGCGCGGATCGCGGTGCAGAGGTTGGTCTTGCCGCTCAGGCAGCTTTTGCACTGGCGGCATTCCGGCGTGTAAAGCGGGATGACGTGATCGCCGGCCTTCACGCTGGTCACGCCCGCGCCCACCTCGCGAACGATGCCGGCGCCCTCATGGCCCAGGATCGACGGGAAGATGCCCTCGCTGTCGAAGCCGTCGAGCGTATAGGCGTCGGTATGGCAGATGCCGGTCGCCATGATCTCGACGAGCACCTCGCCGGCCTTCGGCCCTTCCAGGTCGAGCTCGACGAGCTCCAGCGGCTTCTTGGCTTCAAAGGCAACGGCGGCACGGGTCTTCATGACCGGAATCTCCAGCGGTAACGAGGGGTGTTTATTTCAGAACCGCGTGATAATACGCAGCTTCAGCAAATCATCTTTTCATTTGAGCAATAATGGCGGGCAATAGCTGGGACGGGATCGAGGAGTTCGCGGCCGTCGCGACGACGGGCTCGTTCACGGCCGGCAGCCGCATGATCGGCATGTCGGTGACGCATATGAGCCGGTCGATCGCCCAGCTCGAGGCCCGGCTTCAGGCCCGGCTGCTCGATCGTACCACCCGATCGGTGCGGCTGACCGACACCGGCCGCATCTTCCTCGAACATTGCCAGCGGCTGATCGCCGAGCGCGACGAGGCGATCGCGCTCGTCAGCGAGGCGGACGAGCCGCACGGCGAGTTGCGCATCACCTGCTCGACGGCGATGGGAGAGCGCTTCGTCGCGCCGATATCGCGCCGCTTTCTCGTCCATCATCCCCGGGTCAGGCTGTCGATCGAGCTGACCAACCGCCTGATCGATCTCGTGGCGGAGGGCTATGATCTGGCGGTGCGCACCGGGAAGCTCAGCGACCCGCGGCTGATCGGCACCCGGATCGCCACCCGCCAATTCCTCACCTGCGCCGCCCCAGCCTATCTCGACGCGCGCGGCCGGCCGGCCCGGATCGACGATCTCGATCGGCATGATCTGCTCGTCGGCACGACCGCGACGTGGCAGTTCCGGGTTGGTGCCCGCGACCGGAGCTGGCGGCCGCATGGCCATTGGCGCTGCAACAGCGGCCGGGCCGTCGTCGATGCGGCGCTGGCCGGGCTCGGCATCTGCCAGCTCCCCGAATTCTATGTGCTCGATCTGGTCGCGGCGGGCCGCCTCGAACTGGTGCTCGACGCGGAGCGCCCGTCCGCCGAGCCGATCTGGGCGGTCTATCCCCAGCGCCGCCACCTCAGCCCGAAAATCGTCCGCTTCGTGGACCTGCTGAAATCGGATCTGCCGCAGATGCTGACCGGCGCCGGCGGGGGATGATCACCCCGGCATGGCCAGCGTGTCGGCACGGCGCACGCCGGGGATGGCGCGCATCTTGGCGAGCAGCCGGCTCTCCGGCGACGGCCCCTCCAGCAGCGACATCGTCACCATCATCGTCCGGCCGTCGCGCGCCAGGTTCATGCGCTGCGGGAAGCGGTCATGGATCAGCAGCAGATCGAGCAGACGACTGGTCACGCCCAGGTCGACATCGGCCTCGACCTCGATCTGGGTGGAGCGCTCGGCAAACGACGCTTCGGTGGCGGTCACGGGCATATCCTCATCGGTGGAGGCGGGTTTCTAGCGCGGCCCGCGCGAAATTACTTTCCCGATTTCGACGATTTGGCGGAC
>SCUQ01000369.1 GCA_004297635.1 Rhizorhabdus sp.
GCGGGCCGCACTGGCGAGCCGCATCTGGCGGTCTATTCGGGGGCGAAGGCGGCGGCCGGGGGCTTCATGCGCGCGCTCGCCAAGGCGGTCGGCCGGGGCATGGTGACCGCCAATTGCGTGTCGCTCTCCAGCGTCCGCACGCCGGGCATCGCGGGCTATCTCGAAAGCGAGGAATATGTCGCCAAAATGCTGAAATCCTACGTGATCCGGCGGCTCGGCGAGCCTGACGACGCGGCGAACCTCATCCTTTTCCTGAGCTCCGACGCTGCGAGCTGGATCACCGGGCAGGTCTATCCGATCAACGGCGGCTACGCGATCACCCCGTGATCGGCCGCCATTCCCTGGCCGTGGCGCGATCCGGCGCGGCATGACCGCTGGCTCGCCATCCTCGCGGCTAGGCGAGCTTCTCGCCGGCTGGCGCACCCTGGTCGGCGCCACCCTGGGCGCAAGCGTCGGGGTCCACGTCCTGCCCTTCTACACCGCCGGCCTGTTCATGGTCGCGCTGGAAACGGAAAAGGGGTGGAGCCGATCGGCAATCTCGCTGGGCGCGAGCTTCTTCGCGTTAGGGCTCGGGCTGGCCGGGCCGGTTGTGGGCGCGCTGTGCGATCGCTATGGCGATCGCCGGGTCATCATCCCCGGCCTGGTCTTTCAGATCGCGGCGCTGATCGCGCTTAGCCGGCTCGAAACCCTGACCGCCTTCTATCTACTGATGAGCGGCATGGCGCTGCTCGGGGCAGGCTCGGGCGCGCTGGGCTATGCCCGCATCATTAACCGCCGCTTCCATGCCAGCAAGGGCACGGCGATGGGGCTGATGATCACCGGCACGGCAGCATGCAGCGCACTCGCACCGATCGCTGTGCAGGCGGTGATATCGTCGCATGGCTGGCGCGCCGGATATCTGAGCATCGCCGCGGCGGTGGTCGTCGTCGGCCCGCTGGCGCTACTACTGCTGCGCGGGGATGTGGCGGCCGTTCGCGATGCATCGGCAGCGCTGCCGCTGCGCTACGCTGATCTGGTTAGGGACCGGACCTTTCGGCTGCTGGCGGGTGCGATCTTCCTCGCCTCGCTTGCGGTGCCCGGCGTCATCACCCATCTCGCCGGCATATTGAAGGATGGTGGCATCGGCCCCGCCTCGGCCGCCTTGATGCTCGGGCTGGTCGGCCTCGCTCAGATTTTCGCACGGCTCGGCACGGGAATGCTTGCCGATCGCTTCTTCGCCCCGCGGGTGGCGGCGACGATCTTCGCGCTCAGCGCGCTCGGCTTTGCGATCTTCGGCCTGTTCGGTGCCCCCGTCGCGGTGATCGGGGCGCTGGCGGCCGGGCTGGCCTATGGCGCGGAGGCAGATCTGCTCGGCTATCTGGTCGGCCGCTATTTCCCGCCCGATCAGTTTGGCCGGGTGTTCGGCCTGCTCTGCACTGTGTTCTTCGCCGGCAGCGCGCTGTCGCCCTTATGGTATGGATGGTCCGTCGATCATTTCGGCGGCTATCATGTCGGGCTGGCCGGGGCTTCTATGGCACTGTTGCTCAGCGCGCTCACCTTCCTGCGGATGCCGGCCTTTGGGCCTCGACATAGCTTGCATCGTCGATAACCCTTAACGTGCATGGGATAATCACCCGCGGCGCGAAGCTTCCGGCGGTCAGAAGGCCTCTGCCGACAGGCGAGCGAAGGAGCGGTCATTCGCCAAGATGCCTTCGACCAGCCCAGCCGTTTGCGGGAGCAAGCGCTTGGCGTAAAAGTCGGCAATGGCAAGCTTCGTGGAGTTGAAAGCCGTATCATTGCGTGCAGCGGCAGCGGCCATGCGCGCCCACATCCAGCCCATCGCAACGAGCGCGAACAACCGCAGATAATCGGTGGCGACCGCGCCGGCGGTGTCGAGATCAACGCCCTGCAACGCCACCGTGGCTTCACGAAGCCGCACGAGCGCCTCATCGGTGCGAACGGCGACCGCTGATCCGCCCGCCCGCGCGAGATCGGCCGCGATCAGATCGAAGAAGCCCTGCACGACGGTGCCGCCGGCGACCGAAAGCTTGCGACCGACAAGATCCATCGCCTGCACACCATTGGTGCCCTCATATATCTGGGCGATGCGGGCATCGCGGACATATTGTTCCATCCCCCATTCGCGGATGTAGCCATGGCCGCCGAACACCTGCTGCGCCTGCACCGCGCTTTCGAAACCGAAATCGGTGAAGGCCGCCTTCACGACCGGAGTCAGCAGCGCGACGAGCGCGTCGGCCTTCGCCCGCTCACCGGGATCGGCATGATGGTGCGCACGATCGAGTTGGAGCGCGACCCAGCCGCCAAGCGCGCGAGCGCCCTCGACAAAAGCGCGAATGTTGAGCAGCATCCGGCGAACATCGGCATGCTCGACGATTGCGACGTGATTTGCGGAACCATCGGCACTGCGCCCCTGCAGCCGCTCCTTCGCATAGCTCGCCGCCTGCTGATAGGCGGCGCCCGCGACACCTAGCCCCTGGATACCGACCATGAGCCGCTCGGCGTTCATCATCGTGAACATCGCGGCAAGCCCACGATGCGGCTCGCCGACCAGCCAGCCAATCGCGCCATCATAGTTCATCACGCAGGTCGGTTGGGCATGGATACCCATCTTCTTTTCGAGCGCGCCGACCGACATGTCGTTGCGGACGGTGAAACCGCCATCGGCATCGGGCAGATATTTGGGGACGAGAAACAGGCTGATCCCCTTCACGCCCGCGGGCGCATCGGCCAGTCGCGCGAGGACGAGGTGGACGATGTTGCCGCCGAAATCATGATCGCCCGACGAGATGAATATCTTCTGCCCCGTCACGGCATAGCTGTCGTCTCCTTTGGGCTCGGCCTTCGTCTTGAGCAACGCAAGATCGGTGCCGGCGCTACTTTCAGTCAGCGCCATCGCACCCGTCCATTCGCCCGAGACGAGGCGCGGAAGATAGGTCGCCTTCAACGCATCGCTGGCATGCGCCGCGATCGCCTCGCTCGCGCCGCGGGTCAGGCCGGGGAACAGTCCGAAGGACAGGTTCGCCGCCGACACCATCTCATCGAGCCAGAGTTGCAGGAGGAAAGGAAGCCCTTGCCCGCCGTAAAGCGGATCACCTGAAAGCGATGCCCAGCCCGCCGATACGAATTCGCGATAGGCATCGGCGAAGCCGGGCGGCGTGCGGACGGCGCCATCTACGAGGCGGCTGCCATGCTCGTCGCCCTCGCGATTGACAGGGTGTAGGCGCTCCGCGCAAAGCTTGCCTGCTTCCTCAAGCACGGTCGCCGCGAGTTCCGCGTCGATCTCCATACCGAGCTCGCCCACCGCCGCATCGAAACCGAGCACCTCACGCAGAAGGAAGCGATAATCGTCGATTGGCGGGGTGTAACCGTACATCGGATGTCCTCGATCTGTCCAAGGCGACCAATTGTACCAAACATCTGTTACAGTCAATGCCGCGCTGGATTTATTGTCGGCGCGCCGTCGATAGGGGCTATTCGTGGCGGAAGACGGAAACGATCTGGCGGGCGATATCGCCAGGCGACAACCGCCCGCTCCGATACCAGTCCCCCGCCTTGTTTAGCTGGGTCAGCAACAGCACGCGATAAAGTTGCCGATCGATATGCGGCGGCAGGGGCAAGGCGTCGACAAGGGTGCGAAACATATCCTCGAACCGGTCACGCCGGATGATCAATTGCTCGCGGATCGCCTGCGGCACTTCTCGGAAATCGTTCATCATCGGCAGGGTCAGCGAGTCCGGGTCGAGTTGAATCTCAAGGAGCGTGACGCAGGCCGCTTCGAGTCGCGCCCAGGGTTCTTCCGCCGTCTCGATGGCCAACATTATACGCTTCGCAGCGGCATCGAGTGCGTTGTTGTGCAATTCGACAAACAGCGCGTCCTTCGACCGTATATGGTGATAAAGCGATCCGCCCAGAACACCCGTTTCCTTTCCGATGTCGCGCATTGACGTGCCGCGATAACCCTTGCGCGCAAAGAGTTGCGCCGCAATTTCGAGTATCTGCTGACGACGCTCTGATCCTTCGCGAAACGTTGCCACCCGATCTGCCTGCCTTATTGCCATTTTCCGCGGTTAGCACATCTTAGACTGAAGCGGAGAGCCGATGACGGGAAGGCTCTGCAACGGCCCGGTCGTCGGCACGCTTGGGGGCGAACCTTAAGGCGCCGCTCGACGAGGCGGTACGGTGAATGCTCGCCGCCAACGCAAACACCTGACGGTCAGCCGGGCCGGTCGAACAATCCTCGCATCGTTGAAGTGCTCCACGAGCGGCAGCCTCGCTCATGTGGCCATACATCTGGCGCATGGCCCGGCTCGTTATTGAATTGGACGGACGGCTCCCGCCTCTTCATCAAATCCAGGGCGGTTCGGCTGCCTGGCGATTATTGGGGAGCGAGGCGGTGCAACGAACGGAAATCGGGTGCGGACGCCCGCCCATGACGTGCACCGCCGCCGTGGCGAGGAGCCTGTCATGAACCGCCGCTTCGAAGGCCGCAGCGTGGTCGTCACCGGCGCAGCATCCGGTATCGGTCGGGCGACAGCCCTTCTGTTCGCGCGCGAGGGCGCCAATGTCCTGGCCGTAGACCTTGATCCGGCGGTCGGCAGCATCGCCGCGGACGCTCCAGATGCTGTCCTCGAACCCTTTCTGGCCGATTGTGGCGCCGAGGATGACGTGCAGGCAGCGATCGCCTGCGCGATGGAACGCCATGGCCAACTCGATGTCGTGGTCGCCAATGCGGGTATATTAGGCGGCCTTGTCGGGCTGCTCGATCAGGGTGCGGAGGATTTCGCGCAGACCCTTCGGATCAACCTGATCGGCGCGTTCCTGGCGATCAAGCATGGTGCCCCCAGGATGATGGAACGCGGTGGATCGATTATCTGCACGGCATCGGTCGCCGGATTGCGTTCCGGTGCTGGCGGAATCGCCTATTCGGCATCGAAGGCGGGTGTCATCAATCTCGTCCAGCTGGCTTGTCAGCAGCTTTCCGGCACGGGAATTCGGGTCAATGCGGTGTGTCCGGGTCTGGTCGAGACGGGGATGACCCAGTCGTTGTTCGACAAGGCGCGCAGCGCGGGAAAGGGGGCGCAGATCGGCCAGCTCAATCCGTTGAAACGGGGCGGTGCTCCGGACGAGATCGCAGCGGCAATCGCCTTTCTCGCTTCGTCCGAAGCCAGCTATGTCAATGGTCATGCGCTGGTGGTGGACGGTGGCCTTGCCAGTTCGCTGCCACTTTCACGACCGGCGTCGCTGGAGAAAACCTCGCTCTGAGAGCGAAGCCGAAGACCCGCTCGAAACGGTGCGAGGCCCGACGTCACTCCATCGCGGATATCGGAACGGCGCCGCTATTCCTCGCCCGGCCGACTTCGAACAGCGATTGTTCAAGCCCGGTCAGCGGCACCCTTTCATCGCTGCGGTCCCGGATACGGTCCAACCCGGCCAGCACCTGCTCGGCGGCATCGTCGCCCGTGCCGGCATATAGGCCTTGGGTAAGGGTGATATGCGCGCATTCGAAACTGCCGGCACCGGCGCACATGATCATGCCATTCGGGGCCTGATCGCAGACCAGTGCCAACATGGCGGGCGCCACGCTCGCCGGATCGAGCGCGGCAAGCTGCTCTTCGGCCATGATATCGGCGGTCATGCGGGTCGCCGCCGACGGTGCAAGGCAGTTGACGTGGACATTGTATTTTGCCCCTTCCTGCGCCAGCGTCTTCATCAGCCCCACCAGCCCCATTTTTGCCGCACCATAATTGGATTGGCCGAAATTGCCGTAAAGCCCCGAGGAGGAGGTGGTCATCAGGATGCGGCCGTGGCCTTGCGCGCGCATCGGCTCCCACACGGCCTTGGTGCAATTGACCGATCCCATCAGGTGAACTTCGATGACGGTGCGAAAATCCTCGAGATCCATCTTGGCGAAGGTGCGATCGCGCAGAATGCCGGCATTGTTGACCAATATGTCGACACGGCCCCATTGATCGATCGCCTGCGCGACCATCGCCGCCGCCTGGCCGGCATCGGTGACGCTGGCGCTGTTGGGCATGGCCTTTCCGCCCGCTGCGTGGATTTCCTCCACAACGGCATCGGCCGCGGCATTGCTGCCGCCTTTCCCATCACGCGCGCCGCCAAGATCGTTGACCAGTACCCGCGCGCCACGTTTCGCCAGCAGCAGCGCATGCGCCCGGCCCAGGCCGCCGCCCGCGCCGGTCACGATGGCCACGCGGCCTTTCAAGTCGATCGTCATTTCATAGGCTCCGGGAGTCAGCAAAGTTCGAATCTATGGTAGCGGGCGGGCCGCTTGCAATGTCTGGCAGGGTGACGCAGGTCCACCAAAAGCTGGCCATTTCAGCGTCCCAGCCAGACAGGCGTGCGTTTTTCCGAGAAGGCCTTCGGCCCCTCGGCGGCATCTGCGGATTGCAGGAGCCTGGCCATACCCGGATAGTCCCATTCTTCCGCCAGCTGCCGCGCCAGTAGTGGAGCAAGCTCCTTCCAGACGGCTTCCTTGGTGGCGCGCACGGACAGCGGTCCGCATTCGAGGATCAGCTTCGCCCAGCGCTTCGCCGCTTCCAGAACATCGCCGGATACGACCTCGGCAACGAAGCCCATTTCCTTGCCTTCGGCAGCGCTCACCTTGCGCCCCGTCAGCAGCATGCTCAGCGCGCGTTTCAGGCCGATGTCGAGGATGAGGCGCTGTATGCCGCCGGCAAGTGCCGCGAGACCGACGCGCGGTTCGGGCAGCGCGAAGATCGCGCGCTCATGCGCGATGATGATGTCGCACGCCAGGGCCAGTTCGAACCCGCCACCCATCGCGACGCCATTCACCGCAGCGATGACCGGCTTGTTGAGATCGTGGCGATCCGACAAGCCGCCGAAGCCGGTTTTCGGTGTCTTGTCGCGGCTGATCTCGGGCACGAGCTTCAGGTCGTTGCCGGCACAAAATGCCTTTGCGCCGGCCCCCGTTATGATCGCTACCCACTGCTCATCGTCGGCGGCGAAAGCGTCGAAGGCTTCCTCAAGCTCGAAATGGGCCTCGGTGTGAAGAGCGTTATGGGATTGTTCGCGATCGATGGTGATGATCGTGATGCGCCCCTCCCGGGCGACGGAGCAACTTTGAATGACCATGGAAACTCCCGATGCAACGGAGATGGAATGGGCTTGTCCGATCGGTATGTGGATCAGACGCGCTCGATGATCGTGACGTTGGCGCCTCCGCCGGCCTCGCACATCGTCTGGAGGCCATATCGCTTGCCGTGGCGATGGAGGGCGTTGACCAGCGTCGTCATCAGCTTGGCGCCGGACGCGCCCAGCGGATGGCCCAGAGCGATCGCTCCACCATGGACGTTGAGCTTTGCTGGATCCGCATCCAGCGCCTTCAGCCAGGCCAGCGGCACCGATGCGAACGCTTCGTTGACCTCGTAGAGGTCAATATCCGAGAGCTTCATGCCGGCTTTCTCAAGCGCGCGTCTGGTGCCGGGGATCGGTTCTTCTAGCATCATAACCGGATCGCCAGCGTGGACATGGAGCTGATGGACGCGCGCCAGCGGCCGGAGGCCATGCTCCTTCACCGCATTCGCGCTGGCGATCATCACCGCGGCGGCGCCGTCCGCGATCTGGCTGGCATTGGCCGCGGTGGTGAAGCCGCCCTCCCGCAAGGTTTTCACCGATGCCATCGCTTCGATCGACGCATCATAACGAATGCCTTGGTCGGTATCGTGACGGCCTGAGCGCCCTTCCGCATCGACGACGTCAAGCGGCACGATCTCGGGCTCGAATGCACCTTCGCGGGTCGCCTTGGCCGCCAGGCGGTGACTGAGCAATGCGAAGTCATCGAGATCGGTGCGGGTCAGGCCATATTTGACCGCCATGGCCTCAGCGCCATCAAACTGGCTGAACTCCCGGACGCCGAAGCGATCGAGCACGCGATCGGACCAGGGGCTACCGAGCCCGGCATCGAGGCCAAGCGTCGTCGGGCTCATCATCGGCACGCGCGTCATGCTCTCGACGCCGGCCGCGATGACGAGATCCTGGGTCCCCGACATGACGGCCTGAGCCGCGAAATGGACGGCTTGCTGCGAAGAGCCGCATTGCCGATCCACCATTGTGCCGGGGACGCTCTGGGGCAGTCTTGACGCGAAGATCGCGTTGCGGGCCAGGAGAAAGCTCTGCTGCCCTACCTGGCTGACGCAGCCCATGATCACATCTTCGATCGCTGCGGGATCTATACCGGACCGGTCGACCAGCGCGTTAAGAACTTCGGCTCCCAGATCGGCAGGATGCCAGGCGGCCAACGCGCCCTTGCGCCGACCGCCGGCCGTGCGCACCGCCTCTACGATATAAGCTTCGGCCATGATGATGCCCTTTTGCGAGGAAAGTGGGGGGAGGGGCGTGCCGCTCAGCGCGGCGCCATGCGGATGCTACCGTCGATCCGAATGGTTTCACCGTTGACATAGGCATTGGAGATGAGCTGGCCCGCAAGCTCTGCATATTCCTCCGGCC
>SCUQ01000370.1 GCA_004297635.1 Rhizorhabdus sp.
TTGGTTGTTCTGCCGGGCTGAGGAAAAGAACATCGTCATGAAATTCAAAAGCGATTAGGTAGTTCTCTTCAGCTCGATGCCTTTGCATCATTTCACAGAAAGCCCAATCTTTCTGATAGTCGAATCGGGTCGACGCGTCAGAGCCCGCCGTCTCCCTCTGCGGCTTTTTTGTCAGGTCTGCGAACAAATCCCCCATCGGCCACCCAGGGTGCCATTTTCGGCGGCGTTCGCCAACGATTATTGTTCAGCTTTGGCCGAGGCAGTCTCTTACGGGGCTGTAGCGGGCCTTCCGGGTCGAAAATTATGCTCGCAACCCTATTGCCGATTTTGTCGTATCTTTCGCCTTATGACTGGCAGCTTTCAGGCTGGTGGTGCTGGGCATCGAATGACCGATTTTAGGGCGCAAAGCCGTCGAACCAATCGAACGCATCCCTGACGATATGTAACGCAACATCGCCAGCCGGCCCTCACATCCCCTGCCCCGATTCAGCCTTTGTCCAAATCGAACCCAATCACATCGGGATTGGACCGCAAGCTCCGTGTCAGCAGATCTTCCTTATCCGCCGTGGTCCCGCCGATCGTCGCGCGGATTTCGTAGATGTCCCCATCGAGCCGTTGCGAGGCGTCGAGATGCCGTATGCCATGGGCGGCAAGCAGGGCGGCGAAGCTTGCGGGCGTATCGTCCGCCCCCCGCCGGTAGCGCACGCTGAGCTGAGCGAAACGGCGCTGCGGCAAGAGCCGTTCGCTCACGCCTGCGGCGGCGAGCACCAGCAGGGTCGCGATGGTGGCGCCGATAGCGAGGACATAGAAGCCGACGCCGAACAATATTCCGAGCGCCGATGTGGTCCAGAGCGAGGCTGCGGTCGTCAACCCGCGAACCGACAACCCCTCCTTGAAGATCACGCCGCCGCACAGGAATCCGATCCCCGTCAGTACGCCATGGGCCATGCGGACCGGATCGATCCGGATGATGTCGTTGGGCGTGTCCGTCAGCCAATGCACCTGATGCACGGCGGCGAGCATCAGCAATCCGGACGACAGGCCGACCAGGATATGGGTGCGGAACCCCGCGGGGCTCGCGCGATATTCGCGCTCCGCGCCGATGAGGCCGCCTGCTGCGGCGGCCCCGATCATGGGTATCATCAGGTCAAGCGTTTCGATGTCCATCATACCTCGCTGCGTCGCCTCTAAACGGCATGCGGGGTGGATGGTTCAAATGCGGCGCAGCCGCCGGGCGGTAAGTCCGCCGTCTTCGGGGTGAAGCTCGGCCCCGTTCACAGGGCAGGCGTCAGGCAGACTAGTATCATGTTCTGTTTTTGTTCTTGCATTGTAGGAAATTTCCTATCAGGCTCCTCGGCCATTCTTCCAAGCCGAGTGCCACCCATGACCGCAAAGACCACGCCCCCTGCCCCGGACAATAGCGCCGAACTGTCCGGCCATATGGCGGAGATGAGCGATATCCTGATCGCCCAGGCCCGCGAGCTGAACATGATCTTCACCGCCATGACCGGGCAGACGAAGAAGAATCTCGTCGACTGGCCCGGCATCGCGCGCTCCTACGCCCATCTCGCCATTCGCGCGCAGGCCAATTGCCGCGCCTCGCTGGAGGCGGTGGCGCGGGTCGAGCGGGCGGCGCGCACCGGGCGCGATGACGATGCCGATTGAACCGACGGCCCATCGAAAAATCGAAAAACGCGCGGACAACCCCATGCAACCGGAAATCCTGGCCAATGCGCCCCGCTGCGGCGCCCGCACGCGGGCCGGATCGCCCTGCCGCGCACCGGCGGTCGGCGGCGCCCGCCGCTGCCGGATGCACGGCGGCAAGGGCAGCGGCGCGCCGCGCGGCAACCGCAATGCCCATAAGCATGGTTTCCGTTCCGCCGAGATCATCGGGATCGCCCGCTATCTGCGCGAAACGAGTCAGGCCCTGCGGACTTTGAAGGCCTGCTACCTACCCACCTTCACCGGCGAGCGAGACACAGGGCCCAGCGAAGCCGAGACCTCGCCGGCTCTACCACCTCCCACAAGCGGGACAGGTAAAGTTGGGCGGCCCGAGGGTGGGTCGACATTTCATCCAGACCGAGCCGAAAAGTGTGATTTTCGAGCACCGGAGCGCAGCGTACGCAAAGTATGTGAGCACCGGAGCGCAGAAAAGCGCGCTTTGCAGGCCGGTATGGGCGGAACGGCGGCCCGCCCGTCAGTGCGCCATCGCCTTGACGATCTCCTCGACCATCTTCTTGGCGTCGCCCAGCAGCATCATCGTGTTGTCCATGTAGAACACGTCATTGTCGACGCCGGCATAGCCGACACCGCCCATCGAACGCTTCACGAACAGCACGGTCTTCGCCTTCTCGACGTCGAGGATCGGCATGCCGTAGATCGGCGACGTCTTGTCGGTCTTCGCGGCCGGATTGGTCACGTCGTTGGCGCCGATCACGAAGGCGACATCGGTCTGGCTGAACTCGCTGTTGATGTCCTCCAGCTCGAACACCTCGTCATAGGAAACATTCGCCTCGGCCAGCAGCACGTTCATATGGCCGGGCATGCGCCCCGCGACCGGGTGGATCGCATATTTCACCTTGACGCCCTCGGCCTTCAGCAGGTCGCCCATCTCGCGCAGCACATGCTGCGCCTGGCTGACCGCCATGCCGTAGCCGGGCACGATGATGACCTGTTCGGCCTGGCCCATCAGGAAGGCGGCATCCTCGGCGGAGCCGCGCTTCCACGGGCGCTGCTCCTTGGGAGCGCCGCCCGCCGCCGCGCCGGCATCGCCGCCGAAGCCGCCCGCGATCACGCTGATGAAGCTGCGGTTCATCGCCTTGCACATGATGTAGCTGAGGATCGCGCCCGAGCTGCCGACCAGTGCGCCGGTGATGATCATCGCGGTGTTGTGCAGGGTGAAGCCCATCGCCGCCGCGGCCCAGCCCGAATAGCTGTTGAGCATCGAGACGACCACCGGCATGTCCGCGCCGCCGATCGGGATGATCAGCAGGAAGCCGATCAGGAAGCTGAGCGCGGTGATGGTGAAGAACACCCAATGCGCGTCGTCGGTCAGGAAATAGCCGATCAGGCCGATGATCGCGGCGAGCGTGCCCAGGTTGATCACGTGCCGCGCGGGCAGCATGATCGGCGATCCGGACATATTGCCGTTGAGCTTCAGGAAGGCGATCACCGATCCCGAGAAGGTGATCGCGCCGATCGCGACGCCCAGCCCCATCTCGATCCGGCTGACCTGCTGGATATGGCCGGTCGCGAAATCGAGGATGCCGAACGCTTCGGGATTGAGGAAGGCGGCCGCCGCCACCAGCACCGCCGCGAGGCCGACCAGCGAGTGGAAGGCGGCGACGAGCTGCGGCATGTCCGTCATCGCGATCTTGCGCGCGGTGACGATGCCGATCACCGCGCCGATCGCGATGGCGATGCTGATCTCGATCAGCCCGGTGCCGTGCAGCACCAGCGTGGTCGCGACCGCGATGAGCATGCCCAGCATGCCGAAGCGATTGCCCTTGCGCGAGCTGGCCGGGCTGGAAAGCCCGCGCAGCGCCAGGATGAAGAGGACGCCCGAAACCAGATAGGCGAGCGATGCCCAGGCGGGCGTGGCGGCGAGTTCATGCATGTCGTTTCCCCCTGCCGAGCCCTAGGACTTCTTTTCTTTTTTCTTGTACATCGCCAGCATCCGCTCCGTGACGGCAAAGCCGCCGAAGATGTTGATGCTCGCGAAGACGACCGCGACCAGCCCCAGATATTTGGCGGTCGCGCTGCCGGCGGCGGCGCTGGCGATCAGCGCGCCGACGATGATCACCGAAGAGATCGCGTTCGTCACCGCCATCAGCGGCGTGTGCAGCGCCGGCGTCACCGACCAGACGACATAATAGCCGACGAAGCAGGCCATGACGAAGATCGAGAGGATCGAGATGAAATCCATGGGTCTTCCCTTTCCCTCGCGTCAGCCGAGCAGCCGCGGATTGACGACCTTGCCGCCCTGGGTGAGGCGGACGGCATTGCCGATCTCCTCGTCGAGCACCGGCTTGCCGGCGTCCTTGTCCCAGAAGGCGCTGAGGAAGTTGAACAGATTCTTGGAGAACAGCGCCGAGGCATCGGCCGCCAGCGTCCCCGCCATGTTCTTCGCGCCGATGATCTTCACGCCGTGGCGGACGACCGTCTCGCCCGATACCGCGCCCTCGACATTGCCGCCGCTTTCGGCCGCCAGGTCGACGATCACCGATCCCGGCCGCATCGTCGCCAGCTGCGCGTCGGAAATCAGCCGCGGCGCCGGGCGCCCCGGGATCAGCGCGGTGGTGATGACGATATCCTGCTTGGCGATGTGCGCGGATACCAGCTCGGCCTGCGCCTTCTGATATTCCTCCGACATCTCGGTGGCATAGCCGCCCGATCCCTCGCCCTCGATGCCCTGCACCGATTCGACGAAGATCGGCTTGGCGCCCAGCGACATGATCTGCTCGCGGGTGGCGGAGCGCACGTCGGTCGCGGAGACCTGCGCGCCCAGCCGCCGTGCGGTGGCGATCGCCTGGAGGCCGGCGACGCCGACGCCCATGATGAAGGCGCGGGCCGCCGATACCGTGCCCGCCGCGGTCATCATCATCGGGAAGGCGCGGCCATATTCGGCCGCCGCCAGCAGCACCGCCTTGTAGCCGGCGAGGTTCGACTGCGACGAGAGGATGTCCATCGACTGCGCACGGGTGATGCGCGGCATGAACTCCATCGCCAGCGCCTCATAGCCCTTCGCGGCATAGGCATCGACGCGGGCGCGCCCGCCATTTTCTCCGGCGCCGAACGGGTTCAGCCCGGCGACGATCCACGCTCCCGGCTTCGCGCCGGTCAGACTGTCGGGATCGGGCCCCTGCACGCCCAGGACGATGTCGGCGTCCTTCAGCGTCGCATCGCGGGTGCCCAGGGTGGCGCCCGCGGCCTCATAATCGGCATCGGAGATCGAGGCGCCTTCGCCGGCGCCCTTTTCCACGGCCATCGCGGCGCCCAGCGCGGTGAATTTCTTCACCGTCTCGGGCGTGGCGGCCACGCGGCTTTCCCCAGCCGCGGCCTCCCTCAATACGGCAATCTTCAAGCGATCAGCCCTTGGGCGCGATCAGGAAGACGACGAGCAGACCGGTCAGGGCGCTCAGCACCGTGCCGACCTTCAGCATGGTCAGGAAGCCCGAATAGGTCTGGTTATGGGCCTTGTAATCCATCGGCGCACCGTGATCGTCGGACATAATTCCCCCCGCAAGCTGTCAGCAGATTTCGGGCGTCCTTCTAGACGCAAGCGGGTGTGCGCCTCAAGGCCAAATGGATCATCGCGCGTTCAATGCTTTAGTGATTCAATTTTGCTTAGCTTTTCAACGCTAAAGCTCGCCTGGAAGGGAGTAGCGGATGCGTCGCGACAGCCCCCCGGGGCTCTTGCTGATCGATGCCGAGCCGGCTCAGGCCGGCCTGATGAGCGCGCTTGCGCAGCGCGCCGGCTGGCGCGTGCTGCGCGCGGCCGATGTCGAAACGGCGGTCGAACAGGCCGGGCGCTCGGACATGCGGCTCGATGCCGCGCTGCTCGATCTCTGGTCGCCGGACGAGGCGGCGATTCGCTCGGTCGCGCTGCTCCGGCGGCGGCGGCCCGATCTGCCGATCATCGTCGTCACCGCGCAGGATTCGGTCGACCTCGCGGTGCGGGCGGTCCGGGCCGGCGCGCGCGATGTCGTCATCAAGCCGATCGCCGGGCATCGCCTGCTCGCCGCGCTCGATCATGTCGCCGCCGCCGGCGAGAGACAGGCCGGCGAACTCACCCCGCTCGCCGAAAAATGGTCGCAGGCGCTCGGCTTCTCCGAGATGGTCGGCTCCGCCCCGCCCTTCCGCCGCGCACTCGACATCGCCCTGCGCGCCGCCGCGACCCCCGCCACGATCCTGATCGAAGGCGAAAGCGGCGTCGGCAAGGAGGTGCTCGCCCAGGCGATCCACGGCGCGTCGGAGCGTCATGGCGGTCCTCTGATCACCGTCAACTGCGCCGCCATCCCCGCCAATCTCGTCGAAAGCGAGCTGTTCGGGCATGAGCGCGGCGCCTTCACCGGCGCCTTCGAGCGGCGCCTCGGCCTGTTCGCCAATGCCGATGGCGGCACCATCTTCCTCGACGAGATCGGCGATCTGCCCGCCGATGCCCAGGCGAAGCTGCTGCGCGTCCTCCAGTCGGGCGAGATCCGCCCGATCGGGGCGGCCCACCCGCGCAAGGTCTCGGTCCGCGTCGTCGCCGCCACCAACCGCCGCCTGTCCGACGATGTCGCCAAGGGCCGCTTCCGCGAAGACCTGTTCTACCGGCTCGCGGTGGTGCCCGTCACCCTGCCGCCGCTGCGCGCCCGGATCGACGATATCGCCCCGCTGGCCGATCATCTGCTCGGCCGGATCGCCGAGCAGCTGGGGCTCAGTGCGCTGTCGATCGATCCCGCCGGCCTGGCCCTACTCGAAAGCTATGACTGGCCGGGCAATGTCCGCCAGCTCCACAATGTCCTGTTCCGCGCCGCGATCTTCGCGCGCGGCGGGCGGCTGGGCGCGGCCGATTTTCCGCAGATCGCCCAGGCCCGCACCGCCGGCCCCGATGCCGCCAACGACGATGCGCCGGTCCCGGCCTCCCCCGCCCCGGGCAATCTCGCCGGCAGCTTCCCGCTGTTCGGCCCTGACGGCCATGTCCGCCCGATCGAGGATATCGAGGCCGACCTGATCCGCCTCGCCATCGGCCATTATCGCGGCCGGATGACCGAAGTCGCCCGGCGGCTGCGGATCGGGCGCTCGACCCTGTACCGCAAGCTCGGCGAACTGGGGATCGAACAGGCGGGCTGACGACGGCCATTGCCCCATGGCCCGCGCCATGGGACAAAGCGTGATGCCGAGCGTTGCCACCGCATGACTGCGCATATCCACGCCATCGGCACCGCCGTACCCGATCATGATGTCCACCAGCTCTTCATCGACTGGGCCGGCAACCGGCTGGAGGGACGCGATCGGGCGCTGTTCCTGCGGATGGCCGGCCGCGCCGGGATCGAGCGCCGGCACAGCGTCCTCCCCCGCCAGGCCGGGGGCGGCACGCCGATCGAGCGCGGCGGCTTCTATGGCGACAGGATGCCACCCACATCCGAACGGATGCGCAGCTATGCGCGCGAGGCGCCCGAACTCGCGCTCGCGGCGATCGACGATCTCGCGGCGCGCGTCCCGATCGACGGCATCACCCACCTCGTCGTCGCCAGCTGCACCGGCTTCGTCGCGCCCGGCATCGACCAGATCATCGCCCGCCGCCTCGGCCTCGACGGATCGATCGAGCGTACCCTGGTCGGCTTCATGGGCTGCTATGCCGCGGTCGCGGCGCTGCGGGTGGCGCACCATATCGCCCGATCGGACCCGCAGGCGCGCATCCTGGTCGTCACGGTGGAGCTCTGCTCGCTCCACATGCAGGACACGACCGCACTCGAATCGCTGCTTGCCCAGCTCCAGTTCGCCGACGGCGCCGCCGCCGCGCTGGTCAGCGCCGAACCGGGGGGTATCGCGATCGACCGCTTCTTCGCCGCGACCCTGCCCGACAGCGAGGATCTGATCCGCTGGGACATCGGCGACGAAGGCTTCGTCATGCACCTGTCGGGCGAAGTGCCGGCCCGGATCGGCCAGGCGCTCGACACGCCCGAGATGCGCCGCGCGATCCTGGGCAACCGCACGGCGCAGGAGATCCCGAGCTGGGCGGTCCACGCCGGCGGCCGCTCGATCCTCGACGCGGTTGAGCATGGCCTCGGCCTCAGCGCGAATGCGCTGGCCGCGTCGCGGGACGTGCTGCGCCGCTATGGTAACATGTCCTCCTCCACCCTCCTCTTCGCGCTCGCGGCGCTGATGGCGGATACCGCGGCGATCGACGGCATCGCGGTCGCCTTCGGTCCCGGCCTTGCGGCCGAGGGCTTCGCGATCACGAGCATCTGATGCGCGCTCTCGACCAGCCCGCCCAGGAAGAGGAGCAGATGGACGCGGCCGATCTCGATCCCGTGACCTATAGCCGCGTGCTGACCGACCTCGCCGAGGTGAACCGCTGG
>SCUQ01000615.1 GCA_004297635.1 Rhizorhabdus sp.
TCGATGCAGAGCCATAGCTGGGTGATGATCCCAAGAGCCGCGATTGCCATGGTCAAAGGCGCGTCGGTCGCCAGCGGGTCGCCGCGCAGCGTCGTCCAGACCAATCCGACCGTATTGAACCCCGACAATCCGACGTCGTGGAAGCGCTTGACCGTGATTGCGATCCCCATCCAGACCGCAAGCGCGCTAATGACGACGACCGCGACGTTGATGGCGGCGGCATAGCGTAGCGCGAGCAGCGGGTTGAAAGGCAGGAGATCGAACGCGATTGCCCAACCTATAGCCACCACCACCATGAACGGGGTGCGGCCTACTCGACCTTTCGGAGACAGCAGGATTTCCCCAATATCCATTCAGACGTCCCTTTCCGTCACTGACTGAGATACCTTCAGCATCACGTTCCTCAGCGGCTGGATTTGATCCATCACTCCAGCGACTGTAGGCGCCGCAGAACGGGGAATGCGGATGGTGCGGTAGCCAGCGCTCGCCGTCATGGCGTCGCGCTTGAGATCACGAGAAGCGTTATGGGTGCTGTCGTCTACCTCGATCAGGGCTACGATTTTCCCGGTTGTGCGATCTTCGACGACGAAATCTACGATCTTCTGGGAAAAAGCGTTCCGATCCGACGCATACCGACGGCGGCCCACGGGTTTTGGTGCGGCCAGAATTGCGCCCATCGAGACTTGAGCATGGAACCGGTAGGCCGGTAACATCTGCTCGAGAACGACAAGCATCGCTTGCTCACGCCGCGTCATAAGCGGCTTGGCTACGGGTGCCGGAGCGCCGCCACCAAACGGCGCATCGGGAAGGAGTAACCAGGCCAGCGCACCAAGTGTCCCCACAGAAATCAGCGGCACGCAGATGGAGAACAGATAATTTAGGAAGAACCCTATCTTCATAGCGCGCCTCCCTCAGTTCCAGCTATCGCGGCGGCCTTCGCCGCCATCGCGCAGCGTGCGCCCATCAAGTGCGGAACGGCGGATTTCAAGCTCGACGCTCTCGCCCTTGCGCCGGGTACGGAAGTCGCTGGGGTCGATGTTATTGGCCTTCGCGAAATCCTCGGCCGCCTTTTCGCTGCCGAACTTGCCGGCATCGTCATAATCCCATCCAGACATATCCTCGTCTCCTTGATCATGAGCAGCAGAGGGCCGCTCGTCTTACAAATCGAGGTCCAGGCTGCGTTCGGGCAGCGGGGGCAGCAGATCGGCTTGTTCGGGCTTGAGGCGCGGCGCGCTCAGATCATCAGACTTCGTCCTGGCTGCCGCCTGCCCTTCCGCCGGGGGCACCGGCGGCAAGCCATCGAGTCCTTCGGTCGGTTTGGGACCAGGTCCGCCTTCGACAGGTCCCGGATCGAATGGGCCGGATGCCTGCGCCCTTCCCGGACCGTCGATTTCGAGCCGGCCCAGGGTCTCGAGCGCCGAGGTCTTGTTTCCGGGGTTGTCGTCGAGTTGCCGCTCGAGCTTCGCCTTGTCGTCGACCACCATGGTGAGGTCGTCGCGCACGCGCGTGACGCCGACGTTGAAGAGGCGCTGGTTCGACAGGTTGCGCTCATGGCTATCCATGACCGTGATCGCCCTGTCGGTGGTGATCCCCTGCGCCATGTGCATGTTGAGCGCATAGGCCAGGTCCACCCGGCTCAGCATGGGATCGCCAGACGCGAGCACGAGCCGGTCCCTCCCCGCCGTCTCGACTGTCACGCTGTCGCGATCGACGGCCACAACCCGGGCGAGCGAGGCGTTGGTCAGGCCGCGCGGCTTGTCGTTGGCCGTCCAGCGTATGCGGTCGCCGGCCCGCAGGTGGAGATCCTTCTTCTCGGTCAGCTGGAGGCGATCGCGTGTCTCGGTCGGCGACAATTTCAGCGGATCGAAACGTATTCGGCGGCGGCCTTCGCCCAGCTCGACCTTGCCATTGGCGTGGACCGCCAGGACATCGTAGCGCCCGGCGCGGAGCCCTACGTCCTGGCCGCCGCCCCGACCGACCTCGAGCGTCATGCCGGCGCGGTAGGTGGCCGCGTAGCGCAGTTCCTCGCGCGTCGTGTTGACCCGCTCATAGACCGTGAGGTGGATGCCCTCCCCTTCCAGTGATCCTTCGGCGGCAAGACCCGCCTGGATCCTCTCGTTGATCGCCGCGCGCGCCTCGCGCCCCGAGGCAAAGACCGCGGTCGCTTGGCGCTCCGCGGGATCGAGCGCCAGCCAGAGATCGGCGGCATGTTCTGCGGGCTGGGAGGCTTCGATGACCTTGTCGCCCAGCACCCGCATCGCCTCGCTTGCCTTGCCGATATTGGCAAGCGCGGCGACGGTGCGCAGGACGTCGGTCCGCTGGCGGATATTCTCGTCCATGCGCGCCAGCGTGCCGCCCGCCGCCTGGATCATGGCGAAGGATTTGCCCGCATCGATCGAGGAGAGCTGCTGCCGGTCACCGACCAGCACGAGCTTGTCGACGCCAAGTGTCTCGACGATGGCGTGGAGCTTGAGCATATCGTTCGACGACACCATCGAGGTCTCGTCGACGACCAGCATCGATCCGGCATGTGCCGCCCGCGCCGCATCATAGCCCGGGCCCTGCGGTTCGGCGACATACCGTTCATGGGCAAGCACGAAAGAGGCGATGGTTTGCGCAGGGACGCCTGCGCCTTCGGCCAGGTCGGCGACCATCTTGTTCTGGAAGGCAAGGCCGGTGATGGCGCGTCCTTCCGCCTCGGCCACGCGGGCGACGGCCTGAAGCATCGTCGACTTGCCGGCGCCGGCGATGCCCTGGATCGAGACCGTGCGGTCGGCCGAGCCGAGGATCAAGGTAGCGGCGGCGAGCTGGCCCGTATTGAGGGGCTGCGTCGCTGCGGCCTGCAGGCGGCCCGGCGCCTCGGACGCGTCGATGATTGGGTTCGCCTGTCCGCGGCCCGCCTCTACCTGGGCCAGGATCTGGGTTTCCGTCGCAAGCGCCTGCCGGGTGGTGACGAAGTCGGCTGCGCGCTCCTGTCCCCTGAGCAGCGTGCCGCGCGCGACGAGTTGCTGGATCCGCTGTTCGATCCGATCGATCGTCACGTCCTTGAGGCCAAGGTCGAGCGCGGTCTTGGCAAGACGATGGATGGGAAAGGCCGCCTCGCGTTCGCTATGAATACGGACTGCCGAGGCGACCGCGAGCTGGGCCCGCGCGATGGCGGGCGACTGGGTGACGCGGGCAAGGCCGCGATCGACCAAAGGATCCGCGGGCCGGACAAGGTCGCCGAGCTTTTCGCGCCCGGCGGCGATCGCCTCGGTCACCGCCTTGTAGCCGCGCTCGAGGGGTCCGAGCGCCCCATGGCGATCGGACCGCGCCAGGGCGCCCTCGACGAGGGCTTTTCCGTCGAATCCGAGCGTCGCGGCCTTGTCGATCCATTCCTGCTTGAGGGCGTCGCGATCGTCGACATTGAGCTTGGGATCGCGGGTATTGGTGGTGATCTGGTCGCGGCCCTTGTGTGAGACGATGCCAAGCGCCGCCGCCTTTTCGAGGATCGCTTCGCGGCGCTGGCTGTAGGCACCAATCACCTTGCGCGGTACGCCGGCGATCTCGAAGGTGCCGTGCTTGCCGAGCGCCTCGATCCTGAAACCGAGCTGCTCGATGCCTTCGCGCAGATAGGCGTGGTAGATCGAGCCGATGACGGTGTTGTGGCTCCAGATCTTGTCCGCGTGGAGCGCTTGCCATTTGCCGTCGGGCAGACGGGTCAGGTTGGCGATCACTGCATGGATATGCCCCTGGGGATCGAGGGCGCGGCTCGTGTCGTGCTGGAAGAGGGCATAGACGAGGTTGCCGGTCGCGACAGGGACGGTCCGCCCGCCGATATCCTTGCGACCTTCGGCGAGGTTTTTCTCGACCCAGGCCATCGTCTTCTGGACCGCCGCCATGTTGGCGGCGAGAATGCGCTTGTCGCCCGCCACATAGGCCAGGATCGAGGCTGACTTGGGCATGGAGAAGGTGAGGTCGAGGCCCGCCCGGCGGTTCTCTACTTGAGCCACCCCTTCTCCCGAAGGCAGGATGCCGTTGAGCATGCCCTCGAACGCATCCTTACCCACTTCTCCCGACAGCCCGAGCGCCCCCGCGCCCGCCCCGCCCCAGGCGCTGATCTCGGAGGATCCTTCGACGGTGTAATAGTCGTCCTTCGCGAAATAATTCGCGGCGCCCGAAGCCGAGCGGACCGAGGCGACCGACAGCATGTCAGATCCCCATGTCCATGCCGTCGTCCTCGCGCCCGAACGCCTGCCTTAGCTCGACCAGCGTCTGATCCTCGACCTGGCGCACTGGCGCAGGTTGACCCCGCCCGTCGCGATCGCGCGGCACGGTCTGAGGATCCTCGGTCGCAGCGCGCGCCGCCTGTGCCTTGTCGGCGGCGTGCGTGGGGGTTGCTGGCCGCTCGTCGCTCTCGGCCGCACGCTGCGCCCGGCAGGCCGCTTCATCATGCTCATCCTCGACCTCGGCCGACAGGATATTGGCGGCAAGTTCCTTGGCCAGATTGACGGGATCGGCAATCTCCCCGATCACCTGCGCGGCGCCATCGCGCCCGCCCGCTTCGCCCCCATCGCTCCCCTCGAACGCCTCCTCTCCGCGCCTTGATCGCACCGGCTGGAGATTGGGACGGGCGATGAAGCCCTGGGCGACCTGGGGGTAGTCTTTCCACTGGAGCTGGATGCGCGCCGCGGGAAAGCCATCAGGGAATTTCACGAAACCATGCATCGAGGGCAGGTTGGTGATGTCGTCCGCGATGACGAGCGGCTCGACCTGCTTGCGCGGCGTCAGCGTCGAGGCGTCGCGCGTGTTGTTGTAGCCGTAGCTATAGGCTTCATCCATCTGCCGTACTTCGCGGTTGCCGATGTAGCGCGCGCATTGCTCGGCGGTGTCGAGATCGGCGGTTGCGAGCATCAGCTTGGAGCGCGCGAGCGAGGCGAGATTGCGGGCACCCTGCTCGCCATAGACCTCGATCAGTTTTTCGAAGCTGTGGATCCCCAGGATCATCGCGCCGCCGAACGCGCGGGCGGTCTGGAGACCATTCTCGATCGCGGGCAGACGATGGAGTGCGCCGAGTTCGTCGAACATGAACCAGGTGCGCAGATCGCGGGTGCGCGGCATGGTCATGAGGCGGTTGATGGCGATGTCCATCCACAGCGTCAGCAGCGCCCGGTTCATCGCCAGATCGACATAGTTCGAGGTGATGAACAGGATCGCGCCGGGCTTCTTCTCGGTCGTGATCCAGTCGCGGATCGAGAAGCGTGGCCCCTCGTCGGGAAGGAAGCGCAGCACCTGCGCATTGGTATTGAAGACCGCGCGGATCGATTCCGCCATGCGTGCGGCTTCCGGCGCGGTGAGCGGGTCCGCGATCGTGTTGGCAAGGAAACGGTGAACCCGCTTCAGGTCGGCCGTCATCAGGTTCTCGGAGAGCGCGAGATTGGTCGTCGCGCCGCGCTCCTGGAGCCGGATGCACATCTCGATGAAGAGGGTGCGCGCCGCGAGCGCCCAGAAGGGTTCGGCAGAGCCGCCGTCCGAGGGAATGAGCGCCGCCGCTGCGGCAGTGAATTCGCTATGCGTGGTGCAGTCGTTGAAGATCGACCAGGCCGGGCAGCGCGCGTCCATTGGGTTGAGGATCGTATCGCGCGCGGGATCGTAGAAGGCTTCGACATAGGCGCCGGTGAGATCGAAGATGACGGCCGTGTCCTCGCGGGCCCGCATCTGCGAAACCAGGCTCCTGAGTTCGGTCGTCTTGCCCGATCCGGTCGTACCGATGAGCATGGTATGCGACTGCTCGGTGCGATGCGGATAGGGGATGCCCGCAAGCGTATAGGGGTGATGGATACCCGCCGCCTTGCGGGCACGAAACGGCATGTCGAGAATCTTGGCCGGGGCGAGGCCGGGCAAGCGATCCTGCGCCTCCTCTTCGAACTTCGCATAATTATGTTGGCTGATCTCATTGAGCAGGACATGGCGGGCGACCAGCATGGCTCCGCGCTCGTGGCGTTCCTGAAGGATCGTCTTGCCCCGCCGGCGCGAAAGATCGACGAACCAGAGTGCGACCGGGATGGAGATGAAGATGGATACGAAGAAGGCCGCCAGAAGGCCTTTCATCGCGATCTTCCAAGCCTGGATGACCTCGGCGATATAAGGCACCGCGGGCATCACCGTACGCATGACCTCGCCGCTCGGCAGGGTGACGTTGACGCGCTTGTTGGGGTTGAGGTCGACCCAGTTCCAGAGCGCGGCATAGATCTTCATGCAGATGAGCTGGAAGCCGTGCTCATCGAGCTTGATCGACATGATCACGAACCAGGCGGCCGCGAACAGGAAGAACCACATCAGGATGGGCAGTTTCGCACCCGACAACCACATCAGAAGTTCGTGGGTGAGAAGCTGCGAGCCGCGGGTAAAATTGCCCGAATTGCGCTGCACCCGTCCGCGCGCGCTGTGATGGGTCAAGGGGATGGCCCGGCCGTCTGTGCGGATATCGTTTTTACGCGCCATGATACTGCTCCAGGCGCTTGTCGGTTTCCGCGACGATGCGGTCGCGGAATTCGGGAAATTGCTCACGGATGATGATGTCGAGGGCGAGTTGCTGGAACTCGCCGATGCGCGCGAGACGAAGCTGGCTGGCAGTCAGGACCGAAGCCCCGCCAAGATAGGCATCGATGGCGCTGCGGATGACGTCGGACGGCCGACAGTGACGCGCATCGGCGACCGCGACGAGACGGTCGAACCGGTCTCGCGCCATGCGCAGCGAGACGATCTTCGAACTGTGGGACAAGCCAGCCTCCTAGCAGAGAGGCTGGTGGAGCTTGAGAGCGCGATGACGCTTATAGAGGAGAGTGCACCCTTTCGCAAGAATAGGCGCAGGCGGGAAGGCCGCCGTAAACAGCGATGACAGCTAAGATATTGAATTAGAGCCCATTATTACTTCGGCCGCGCGCGTCATACAGTGTAAACATCCGCCCCTCTGCCTTAACCCGTTGGATTTCGGGCTTATTTCCTGCAGCTTGCTGCGTAGGGTGTGCTAAAATCCTGAGAGCTCGCCCCGTTGCCCTGGGACGTTCGGGTCGTCGTCTATGAGGGGATGGAACCGGCCTCCGGCGGGTAGCGCTCCGCCCTTTGCGGCGGAACTTGCCTTGGGTCAGGCCGGCAGGTGCGGCGCTTTGAGGCGCCAGTGCGGCATAAAGCGGCGCGGTGGTGCGAGCGGTGACACGTTGTCGGTCCCGACTGGCCCTTCGGACGTCCGCCTCAAATGCGCAGGCAACGTTCTTTTGCTCTGACGCAAGGGGAACCCGCAGCCCCGCCTGCGTGAGGTCTCCGTCGCTTTGGCAGCGGGGGCGAAACGCCCCCGCCCCAGGCGAGGATCGTCACCCGGATGGGCGGAGACGAGGCGTTCGCATCGGCTCCGTGCGCTTGGCCGGGGACAGGCCCCGCAGGGGTCGGCGGCGGCCTAGCGAATAGAGCCGTCATCGGGCCTGGCCCGATGGGCCCAGCGATCCCTTTCCTGTCTTCCGCCGGGCCTCTCCATCGCTTATAGGAGAGCCGCGTTCACAGCCCGATCAGCTTGAACGAAAGGCCTTCCTATGGCGAAATCCCTGGACGATGAACGCGCGGCCATTGCCGCCGACGAAGAGCGACTGGCCGATCGCCGCAAGCGGCTCGCGGAACGTGAGCGCGACGCGGCGTTGGCGGCCCTCGACAAGGCGGGGCTGCTCAAGCTCCCGCTCGACCGCATCGAGGCCTTCGCCGCGCAGGTGAAGAAGCTCGGTTTCGAGGAAGTCACCAAGCGCCTCGCCGCCTGAAACGACCCCGCCGCGCCGACCGGCGCGGCACGGACGCGGGGGGCTCGATGCCCCCCGCGTCCGTCTGTCCCGAGCAGCAAAAAAGGAGAGGCCTTGCGGCCCCTCCCCTCGGTTTCAATATTCGTCCGATAGACCGCCCGGCACTGTGTGCACCACCCGGTCGACGAGCGTCATCGGCAGCGCATCATAGTCGCCTTCGTCGATGCTGATGTAGCGGCCCTCGCTCTCCTGGATGACATGCTGGTCGAAGAAGCTGTGGAGCGCGCGGCGCTGTGCGCAGGCGACGGCGGCGAAGAAGGCGGCGTTGTCGGCGGCGGCGCTGGTCATCTGGGTCTGCATCGTCTTTCTCCTCTTGTCTTTAAGGACAGGGGAGTGGCCGTCGGCCGTCCGGGATCGGGTCAAGGACCGCCGGCATCGCCGGCGGCCGCGAAGCGGGCGACGGGGGTGCCGATTTTGTCCTGGTTGCCGTGGAGCGAAGCGGAGCGGTGGCCAGGTCAAAATTGGGGGGACCGTCGATCCTTGAGGCGGTCCCGGACGGCTGACATCATGGGATGTCTGTGAGAGATATTTTCCTCTCGTGGGGGCGCCCCGGCCGAGGCGAGCGGCCCGCGGACCGAAGGGTCCGCTTGGGGGTCGCGAGCGAGCCGGGCGAACCGGCGCGGAGATGGTCGGTAGAAGCGGGAATCCGCAGCGACGGGCGGCGGTTCAGACCGGGTTCATGGGCATGCGCCAAGAAAAAGGCGACCCCTGATGATGCAGGGATCGCCTCAAGTTTGGGTTGCTCGCAACAAAAGCCGCGAGTCCCTCGGGTCGCACCGTGTTTGTAGCATCAAATGATGCAGGAATAGTTGGCGAATTGCGTCGGCTTTGGCAGCTATTTGCCTAAAGCATCAGGCTGGCGGGATCGCGACTTGCCGCCGCCGCGTCGAAGCCCCGCTGCCAGGCTTGATCTCTCGCGCTGCCCCGCCGGTAGCCGCTCCCGCCATGGCTCATGACAAAGGCGCGCCAGCCGGCCTTTTCCGCTTCCCACAACGGGTCAACCGGCGCGGGGCCGAGCAGCGTCAGAAGGTCGAGGCGCGGCGCGCGTTCGGGCTCCAAAGGATGTCCCCGGCGTCTCATCATGCCCCGCCCTGCCCTACCGGTTCCGGCGCGCTCATACCTGCGCCGTCGACCGCGCCCTGCCCGCCCATTTCGAGCAGAATGTCGCCGCTCATCGGCAGGCGGCGGGTGCGGATCTGTGCGCGCGTGAACTGCGCTTCGTCGAGGACCGCGATCACATCGGCGTCATAGTCGAAGAGCTTGGCGAGGGCGGCCAGGGCCAGGGTGTCGACCCGGGCGCTCAGCGCATAGTCCAGCGCCTGCTCGTCGCCCTCTTTCTGCCGCAGGAGGTCGAGACCCTGCCGGAGCGCTTCGGCTTCGAGATAGGTGCGCAGGCGGGCATAGTGTCGCGCGGTGATGCGGGCCACGAGCGGGCGATATTGGATCGTGGACGCGGCGGCAGCAGTGCGAAACGGGATCGACATGGGAGCTGTCCTTGTCTGTTGGCTCGCGCCTTTCCACCCCTCTTTCCTTTGGGCTTTGCGGGCCGGTCTCCAGAGCCCTCCGATAGAGGTTTCAGGGTCGCCTTCGGCGCGGCGCGACGGGGTTCGATGCCCCGGCGCGCCGCCCTGCCAGACGAAAAGAAGGAGGAGAGGCCCCGGCCTGAGCCGGAACCTCTCCGATGGGCTCACGCCCGCTTGGCCGTCGGCTGGTGGGCGAGATTGACGACGTGGAGCGGAACCCCCGCCTGGCGCAGCTTCTGGGCGAGGTTCATCTGGATGCCCGAGCCCTCGCAGATGACCGCTTCGACGGGCTTGAGGTTCACCAGCCGGTCGTTGCGGACGAAGGCGGCGCGGTTGCCCTGGCTGCGGTCCAGGCGGAACTGGATGACCTTGACGCCGCGAGCGGCGGCCCAGGCGTGGGCGATGGCATCGCAGCCCTTGGCCTGCGCGGTCGTGGCGAGGATCATCTCGGGGATACGCGTCTTGATGCGGTCGAGGCCCTTGTAGAGCAGGTCATGATCTTCCCAGACCTGGCCGCCCGAGAAGATCACCACCGGACCATCGGGCGCGAACTGTTCGCGGCGCGTCCGGGCGCGTCCTGCGAGATAATCGCGCGCGTCGATCATCGAGGCGCTGAGCGCGGAGGATACCCGGCTGCCCTTGACAGGCGAGAAGGGCTTGCCGGTCTCGACCCGGTAGACTTCGGCGGCATGGTCGCGCATGCATTCCATCGCTTCGCGGCATCCCTGCAGCGTCTGGCAGAGCAGCTGCGTGTCCTCCAGTTCCGTCGCGTAGATTTCCGAGGGGTCGTAGTGGCGCGCGAGCTCCCCGAGCGCCTTGGCGGCGTCATCCTCGCGGCCCTCGATGCGCTTGGCCACGACATGGAAGCTGTTGGCAAAGCCCCACGCGAGATCGGCGGCATAGGCCTCCATCCTGGTGTCGCGCAGGACGTCGAACATCGTCTGCATCATCATGTCGACCGCGGCGCGGACCTGCTCCGGGTCGGGCATGTCGAGCGCTTCAGGCGCCTCGACGATGGAGAGCTTGGCCATCTCGCTATGCTCGATGAAGGCGGCTCCATAATTGCGGCTGGCGTCGTCATTGTCGCGGCTTGCGGCGATGAAGCTGGCGAGATCGGCGAAGTTGGTGAAGTTGGTCATGAGTGCCTCCGTGTGAGTGTCTCATCCGTTCGATGAGGCCCTCCCCCGGGCGTGCGGCGGTCAAGCTGGTCAGGGACGGCGACCGGTCTCCGGTCGCCGCCGCTCTGCGGGGAGTGGGGGAACCGATTTTGTCGGGGTCGGCGCGGCACGCGGCGGCGCCGTCAAAATTGGGGGGACCGCTCATCCTTGACGAGCGCCGATCCCCGCACGCCACACTTGGACGACTAGAGAGAGAGAAATAGAAAACTGGGGGATCCGGTTGGCGCCCCC
Organism: Rhizorhabdus sp.; assembly: GCA_004297635.1. Taxonomy (GTDB): domain Bacteria; phylum Pseudomonadota; class Alphaproteobacteria; order Sphingomonadales; family Sphingomonadaceae; genus Rhizorhabdus. The sequence continues at coordinate 10,759 of SCUQ01000615.1, forward strand.
GCAAGGTGATCGTCACCCGGCAGGGCGGAGACGCGGCGCAGGCGCGGCTCCGGGAGCGCCAGCGACTAGAGCGCCGGTCCCGGCCGGCGGCCGGGATGCGTCGTCCCCATCCCGTTCACCGCGTCCCGCCACGCCGGCGACGGGATATCCAACCTGGCTCGGACTATCTAGGATCGCCCTGCCCGCGAGATCGCTGGCGCGGGCCAGGCGCTAGGGCTATTTTCGGGACCGGACGCCAGGGACTCGGGCGTCAAATGCGGGACACGAAGATCATGGTCAAATGCAAGGGCAGCGAGCGCGCCGCGCGGGCGCTGACGAGGCGGAGGGCCTGGCTTGCGACATCCGCTTCGAGGGCGCGCCAATGTGGCAAAGCTTCCTGCCGCAGGTCCAGACCGTCCTTGCCGCGATCGCGGACCCGGGCGTGGCCCATGGCGAGGAATGGACGCGGATCATCGCCCATCTGCGGGCGCAGGCCGGGCCGCGCTGAGCGCCCGGCCCGGTATCCGACCTAGCCGCCGGGCTTGGCCGCGCGGTCGGTGTTGCGCTTGTCCGCGACATAGGTCTGGCCGTTGTCGCCCTTCATGATGACGAACAGGCCGGTCGCCTCGAACAGCCGGGGGAAATTCTTGACCCCATAGTTGCGCGGATCGATCGGCGCCTGGCGCTTTACCGCGCTGCCGGCCGCCGCCATGTGCGCCCAGCCATCGTCGCGGGCCGCGGCCTCGACCGCGCCGCGCAGGGTGGTGATGAGCTTGCTGTCCTGCGCGAGCGACTTGGCGACCGGCGTCGTCGGTGCTTCTGGCGGAGCGGCAGGCGCGGCGGCACCGGCCGGCGCAGTGGCAGGCGCCGCCTTGCGGCGACCGCGCACCTTGTGCGGCGCAGCAGCCAGAGCCTCGGCCTCCGGTTCGGCAGGCGGGGTGCTGTCCTCGAGGCCGTCAAGGAAGAGGAAAGTGGTGCAGGCGTTGACGAAAGGCGTCGGCGTCTTGCGCTCGCCGAACCCGTAGACCTCATGGCCATTGGCCTTGAGCTGCATGATCAGCGGCGTGAAGTCGGCATCGCTCGACGCGATCGCGAAGGCGTCCAGGTCCTGGGTATAGAGCAGTTCCATCGCGTCGATGACGAGCGCGATATCGGTGGCGTTCTTGCCGGTGGAATAGCTGAACTGCTGGATCGGACGGATCGCGAAATCGTGGAGCTTTCCGGTCCAGCCCTTGAGCGTCGTCGCCGCCCAGTTGCCATAGGCGCGGCGGATATTGGCAGTGCCATATTTGCTGAGCTCGGCGAGGATGGCGCCGATCTTGGCATGGCTCACATTGTCGGCGTCGATGAGCAGCGCGATGCGGCGGCTGGGCGTGGCGGCGAGGGGCGTGTCGGGTTCCAAGAGCGGTCCTTTGTGCAAGAGAGTGCCGCAGGCGCGCGGGGGATGCGCACCTGCGGCCAGCGAAGGGCGGCGCGTGGGCGCCGCCCGGCGCCTGTCAAAAGAAGTGGAGCCGGTCGGCGATGACCTCGGCGCCGTAGCGGGCGTTGCCGTCGCGGTCTTCCCAGCTCGAATAGTGCAGATAGCCCGAAATGGCGACGACGTCGCCCTTCTTGCGCGTGGCCGCGGCCTTGCCCTGGCCGTTGAAGCAGGTGACCTTGTGGAACTCGGTGGTCTTGGCCGTGTAGCCGGTCGCCTCGTCGATATAGGTCTTGCCGTCCTTGAGCTTGACCCGGTCGGTCGCGACGATGAGGGTGACGGGACCATTGCCCGAGGGGGTCTGCGGATCCTTGGCGACGCGGCCGGTGAGATTGACTTCGTTCATGATGAGTCTCCTTGGGTTGCCGGCGTTCCTTCCCGCCGGTGACACCGATTGGCGGCGTGGGGCCGGGACTTGCACCGATGCGCGCAGCGCGGGAGGGGAACCTCTGAAAGGCGCTGGCGCGGGCCGCCGCGCAGCGGCAACACGGGCGCCTGGAACGGGGTTGCCGGGCCCGGTCCCCTCGCCGCAGGTGTCACGTCAACGGCGCGGAAGGGACGCTGGCAGCCCAGGCCGGCGGTGAACGGCCAATCGCCAGGCCGCCCTCCAGGATTGGCTCCCCTTGCGGCAATGGCCCTGGCACCCGGCGCGGCGGGCGAGGTTCATGCGCCGGCAGACCGGCCGGACGCGGGCGCAGGGCGAGTGACCAATGGCGCGCCGACGGGTTCCCTTGAGATACGATGCGGCCCCGGGGGCCCGGCGACCTTGCGCGAAGCAGGCGGCCCTCGCCCGCCCGGGCTATCGGCTTGGGCGGGAGCTCCGCATCGACGCCCGTGCGCGGTCAGGGTTGGACGATGGACTCCGCCCAGGTGCCGAGCACAGCCCCATCGGCGGGGTTCTCGATGCGCACCTCGTCGAGCGTGACGGCGAGCAGGCACACCGGGCGCTGACCCGGCCCGGCGGCCTGGGTGCAGCGCAGGCTGCCGCCATCCGGAAGGCGGCCGACCCGGCCGATGAGCCGGATACGGAGCCCCTTCGGCCCGGGCGCTGCGTCCGGCGCCAAGCGCTTGGCCAAGTCATAGGCCCGCCTGGCCCGCGCTGTATCGGTCCGTCCTGCCTCGCTGCGCCATTGCGCAAGGGCCAGCGTCTGCTCAGGCGGGAATAGGGGCGCAGATGCACCCTCGCTTGCAGCCGGCCCGGGAGGAACGGGCGGACAGGTTTCGGCGCTAGACCAGGGCCGCTCGATCCAGAAGCCCTCGAGCCGGGCGTGCCCGGCCGCTTCCCCCGCCCTGGCGTCGACGCCCGTATCCCCTTCGCCGCTCGTCCCGTCCCCGCCCGTATCCGGAGCAAGCCCCCAGTCGGCCAGCGACCAGCCGGCGGGCGCGACATGAACGCGCAGGGTCTGCTGCGCGGCATCATAGCGCCAGCGCAAGGGCGCGGCGCTGTCGGCAGCGGCAGGCCCGGCACAGCCGAAGGGTAGAACGAGCTCGAACCGCTTGCCCTGCAGGCCGGTCGGCAGCGCCTGCCCCGATGCGGCGGCATCGGCCGCCTTGGCGGCGAGCGCGAGAAGGTCCGCGCGGCCCAGAATATGCGGCGCTTCAGGCTGGGCCGCCGGCGACGGCGGCGCGGACTGGATCGCGGGCGGCGGCGCGCTGTCTGGCCTGGGCGACGTGCCGCGCCCGAGCAGGAATCCCCCGCCCGCCAGCGCGAGCGCGGCCACGAGGCCGCCGGCAATGGCAAGACGGCTGGTCCTGAGATTGGGCTCGCGCATGTCCGGGTGATACCAAATTGCAAGGCCGGCTCCACCCCGCCCGGCCTGTTTCTTTTGGCCGGGCGTTGACAGGGGCGGACCTGGGTTCGAGGCAGGGACGCGATGACGATCGATCAAATTCTCACCTTGCTCGTGCTGGTCGGCGTGGTCGGCGTGATGATCTGGGACCGGCTGCGTGCCGACGTCGTGGCGCTTGCGGGCGCGGCGATCCTCCTCATGACCGGGGTCGTGCGGCCGGTGGACGTGCAGGGCGCTTTCGCCAGTCCCGCCATCATCGCCCTCGCCTCGCTATTCGTCATTGCCTATGCGCTGGAGCTCTCAGGTCTGCTCGACCGGGCCATCGAACTCGGCGTCGGTCTCTGCCGGCGCCTGGGCGCCAAGGGCGTATGGCTGCTCCTGTCGATGATCGGCGGCCTCTCCTGTTTTCTCAATTCGACGCCGATCGTGGTGCTGGGCGCACCGGTGATCCGCGATATCGCACGCACCCTGGGACAGTCGCCCAAGCGCTATCTGATGCCGCTCTCATACATCACCGTGCTCACCGGCTGCTGCACGCTAATAGGCACTTCGACGAACCTTCTCGTCGACGACATGGCGAGCATAGCGGGGCAAGCGCGCTTCGGCATTTTCGAGATCACGCCCGTGGGCCTGCCGATCGCCCTGGTCGGCGGGCTCTATCTCTATTTCGTCAGCGGCCGGCTGCTGCGGGCGCATGAGGGGGACGAGCGGGACCGCGAGCCTGGGCCGCTCGAACCCATCCATATCGGCAATGCCCAGGTCGGCGACGCGACGCTGTTCGCGCAAAAGCGCCCCTTCCAACCGCTCAAGGCCGCGATGGCCTTTGCCATCTTTGCCGGCGCGATCGCGCTGGCGGCGTTCGGGGTCGCACCGATCGCGGCGACGGCGCTCAGCGGCGCGGTCCTTCTGATCCTGCTGCGCGTGATCAGCGCCGACGAGGCCTATGGCGGACTGCGTCCGGAAATCCTGATCCTCATAGCGGGCATGGTGGTGATTGGCATCGCTATGGAATCGAGCGGGCTGGCGGGCGAGGCCTCGGAGTTCCTGATTTCCAGCGTCCACGGGCTGAGCCCGCTCGTCGCGCTGATCGTCCTCTACTTCGCCACGATGGTGCTGACCGAGCTTCTGTCCAACGCGACCGTGGCGGTGCTCGTGACGCCTGTCGCCGTGGCGCTGGCCGACAGTCTCGGCGTCAGCCCACGGCCCTTTCTGGTCGGGGTCATGATGGCCGCGAGCGCCGCCTTCGCGACCCCCTTCGGCTACCAGACCAATGTCATCGTCTACCAGATGGCGGGCTATCGCTATATGGACTTCGTCCGGGTCGGCCTGCCGCTCAACCTCCTGACCGCGACCGTGGCGATCCTCGCGATCCAGGCCTTTTTTCCGTTCTGAGCCGGACTGGATCGGCTCTTTCCAGCCGAAACAAAGACAGGACCCGCTGCGCGGGGGAGCGCGGCGGATCCTGCCAGGGGCTTTCCGCGCCGGAGGCGCGGCGCGGAAAGGGAAGAGGATGGTTGCGGTCAGTCGGCGGTTTCGACCGCGCGCTGACGGCGGCCGCGGCGGCCCTGGGCGGGTGCCTGCGCGTCATCGCCGCCAAAATCGTCACCGGCGGTCGAGGCGCCCAGCCCCTCGGGCTCGCTGTGTCCGGCCTGGGCGGCGTCGTCGCCCGGCAGCGGCGGCAGGCCGTCGTCGGCGGGCATCGCCATTTCGGCGGGGAGTTCGCGGCGGCGCGAGGGGCGCGACCAGACGACATTGTAGGAGCCGTCCTGCTGCTGGAACAGCGAGACGTAGAGCGGCTGGGCGAAGCTCGGATCCTCGATCTTGCCGTTGTAGAAGATGAGGCCGCTCTCGCGCGAGGCGAGCTCGAACAGCGCGCCGACACGGACCCAGGCGCGCGCAGCCGACAGCGCCATCACCTCGAACTTGGGCGCGTTGGGATTGGCCGAGTGGACCGGGCGGAGCGCAATGGTGAGCTCGACGGTCAGGGTGGAGACACGGCCGACCAGGTGGCCGGCGGCGTTCTTGGCGATGGAACCGATGTTCATGGGACTTCTCCTGGGAAAGCGTCCTCGAACCCCTTGTCCGGGACGCCAGTCCTCTCTCCCCCTCCTCTCCTCGGCCGCTGGGCCGAGCAGGCGCCG
>SCUQ01000033.1 GCA_004297635.1 Rhizorhabdus sp.
GGTCAGCCTCTGGGCGGGCATGACCGCCGACATAAAGCTGCCGGTGCTGCTGCTGATCGGCATGGTGATCGGCTTCCTGCCGACCTATGCCATTCACCGCACCAAGCTGTGGCGCCTGCACCGCCGGATCGATAATCTCGAACGCAATGCGCTGCTCGCCGCCGCGCCTGCCCCGGTGAACGAGCCCGCCCCCGTCTCGACCCTGGGCAACGAGCCATGACCCGCAGCCCCATCTATGTGGCGATCGACACGCCTGACATCGCCCGCGCCAAGGACATCGCCGCCCGCGTTCACCATCATGTCGGCGGGATCAAGCTGGGCCTGGAATTCTTCTCGGCCCATGGCCAGGCCGGCGTGCGCGAGATGGCGGCGCTCGGCCTGCCGATCTTCCTCGATCTCAAGCTGCACGACATTCCCAACACCGTCGCAAAGGCAGTGCAGGCGCTCAATGGTCTCCAGCCCGCGATCCTGACCGTCCATGCCGCTGGCGGTCTGGCGATGATGGAGGATGCCAAGGCCGCCGCTCCGGTCGGCACCAAGGTCGTCGCCGTCACGGTGCTGACCAGCCTCGATGCGGAGGATCTCACCTCGATCGGGGTCGAGGGCGATCCGCATGGGCAGGTCGGGCGGCTGACCCTGCTCGCCAGGCAGGCCGGGCTCGATGGCGTCGTCTGTTCCGCGCATGAGGTGAAGGCCGCCAAGAAACTCTGGCCGCACGGCTTCTTCGTGGTCCCCGGCATCCGCCCCGCCGAGAAGGGGCATAGCGCCAACGGCACCGGTGATCAGAAGCGCGTGATGACGCCGCGCCAGGCGCTCGATCAGGGCGCGTCGATCCTCGTCATCGGCCGCCCGATCACCCAGGCCGAAGACCCCGATCAAGCCGCCCGCGCCATCGAGGCGACGCTCTGATCCCTGACGCCGTCGACGAAACCGGGCTGCTGCTGCGCCGGGACGGCGGCTTCGTCCTGCAGCGCGATCGCGGCGGCTATTATCGCCTCGAGCTGCATCGCATGCCGGTCGATCTCGTCGAAAAGCGCGTCCGCGTGATAGGCCGGCTGATCGACGCCGATCATGTCGATGCGGACGGCGTCCAGCCCGCCTGACCGGTGCTCAGAAGGTCGCGGTAAGCGCCAGCGACAGATAACGGGTATCGCCGGTCCGCGGCGCATTGGGTGCGCGCCGCAGGAATCCGCCCTTGGCGAGCCAGGCGGCGTTGGCCTCGCCGCGCAGGCGCGCAGGGAGTATCCACCAGCGGGCACGGCCTTCGAGCTGATGGCCCGCAAATGACCCCGATCGGCCCGCCGCGTCGCGCACGCCCGTCGTCGAGAAGGCATCACGGCGATCCGCCAGCCACATCGCCCGATAGACGAGAAAGCCGTCCAGTCGCTTCGTCGGCGCCACCTCCAGCCTTATGCCAGGCGTGCTGATATTGGCGCGGCCGATCTGCGCATAGATGCCGGCGGGCGCCAGATCGGCGCGGCGCATGCCGAACAGCGTATCGAACCGGCCGAAGCCCGGCCCGCGCCCGTCCCCGCTCGCATGATCATATTCCACGGAGAGGCGGGCCTTCAGGCTGCCCGGAAAACTGTAGCCCGCGTCGGCATGGACGAACCAGGCGGATACCGGAAGCCGCACC
>SCUQ01000371.1 GCA_004297635.1 Rhizorhabdus sp.
CGCCCGGTCGACCTTGCGCATACCCTTGCCGCCGCCGCCGGCGACCGCCTTGATCAGCACCGGATAGCCGATCGCGTCGGCCTCTGCCTGCAGGCGTGCCGGGTCCTGGTCGTCGCCCATATAGCCGGGGGTGACGGGCACGCCCGCCGCGACCATCAGCTTCTTGGCGGCGTCCTTGAGCCCCATGGCACGGATGGATGGCGCGGGGGCGCCCACCCAGACCAACCCTGCCGCCTCGACCGCTTCGGCGAACTCGGCATTTTCGGACAGGAATCCATAGCCGGGATGGATCGCCTCGGCGCCGGTCGCCTTCGCGGCGTCGAGGATCTTCTGCTGCACCAGATAGGATTCGCGCGCGGGCGCCGGGCCGATGCAGACGGCATCATCGGCCTCCCGCACGAAGGGCATGCCGGCATCGACGTCCGAATGGACCGCGATGGTGCGCACGCCCATCCTGCGCGCGGTGCGGATGATGCGGCGGGCGATCTCGCCGCGATTGGCGATGAGGAGGGAGGAGATCATGCGTCGTTCTCCACGGCATCGGCGGAGACGGAGGGATTCGAACCTCTCATTTCGTCATGCTGAACTTGTTTCAGCATCCACCAAGCCACCTGAGATTGCCCCTGTTGAACAGTGGATCCTGAAACAAGTTCAGGATGACGAAGAAAGAGGGGAGCGGATCGCATGGCCATCCCCATCACATCCGGAACAGGCCGAACTGCGCCCGATCGGGGATCGGCGCGTTCAGCGTGGCGGCCAGGGCGAGGCCGAGGACGTCGCGGGTCTGGGCGGGGTCGATGATCCCGTCGTCCCACATCCGCGCGGTGGCATAATAGGGATTGCCTTCATCCTCATATGTCTGGCGGATCGGCGCCTTGAAGGCCTCGGCCTCCTCCGGCGTCCATGTTTCGGCATCGCGGTGGACGGTGGCGAGCACCGAGGCAGCCTGCTCGCCGCCCATCACGCTGATCCGGCTGTTCGGCCAGCTGAACAGGAAGCGCGGCTGATAGGCACGGCCGCACATGCCGTAATTGCCGGCGCCGAAGCTGCCGCCGATCAGCACGGTGATCTTGGGAACGCTCGCCGTCGCCACTGCCGTCACCAGCTTGGCGCCGTTCTTGGCGATGCCCTCGGCCTCATATTTGCCGCCGACCATGAAGCCCGAGATATTCTGGAGGAACAGCAGCGGCACCTTGCGCTGGCAGGCCAGCTCGATGAAATGCGCGCCCTTCAGGGCGCTTTCCGAGAAGAGCACGCCGTTATTGGCGAGAATCGCGACCGGCTGACCCCAGATATGCGCAAAGCCGCACACCAGGGTGGTGCCGTACAGCGGCTTGAACTCGTGCAGCTCGGAACCGTCGACCAGCCGCGCGATCACCTCATGCACGTCATAGGGCGCGCGCACGTCCTGCGGCACGATCCCGTATAGCTCATCGGGATCGAACAGCGGCGCGCGCGGCTCGGCCATGTTGACCAGCGCGGGGGACGGCGGCCGCAGCGTGCCGACGATGTCGCGGACGATCAGCAGCGCATGTTCGTCATTCTCGGCGACATGGTCGACCACGCCGGACTTGCGTCCATGGGTTTCCGCCCCGCCCAGCTCTTCGGCGCTGATCACCTCGCCGGTTGCCGCCTTCACCAGCGGCGGCCCGGCCAGGAAGATGGTGCCCTGGTTGCGGACGATCACCGTCTCGTCGGACATGGCCGGGACATAGGCGCCGCCGGCGGTGCAACTGCCCATCACGCAGGCGATCTGAGGGATGCCCTCCGCCGACATCTGCGCCTGATTGTAGAAGATCCGTCCGAAATGGTCGCGATCGGGAAAGACCTCGGCCTGATGCGGCAGGTTGGCGCCGCCCGAATCGACCAGATAGAGGCACGGCAGCCGGTTTTCGCGGGCGATCTCCTGCGCGCGGAGGTGCTTCTTCACCGTCATCGGGAAATAGGCGCCGCCCTTCACGGTCGGGTCGTTTGCCACGATCATGCAGTGGCGCCCCCGCACCATGCCGATCCCGCCGATCACCCCGGCACCGGCCGGGCCGCCATCCTTGTCATACATGCCATTGGCGGCGAGCTGGCCGATTTCGAGGAAGGGCGAGCCGGGATCGAGCAGACGGTGCACCCGGTCGCGCGGCAGCAGCTTGCCGCGCGAAACATGGCGCGCGCGATGCGCCTCGGAGCCCCCGAGCGCGGCGGTCGCCACCCTGGCGCGCAGCTCGTCCGCCAATGCGCGATTGTGCGCAGCATTGACGGCGAAACCGTCCGATGACGGATCGGTCATGGTCGAAAGGCGGGTCACGCCCCGATCACCTCGCGGCCGATCAGCATGCGGCGGATCTCGTTGGTCCCCGCGCCGATATCGAGCAGCTTGGCGTCGCGCATGTACCGCTCGACCGGCCAGTCCTTGGTATAGCCCGCGCCGCCCAGCGCCTGCACCGCCTCATTGGCGACCTTCACCGCATTCTCGCTGGCGAGCAGGACCGCGCCCGCCGCATCGAAGCGGGTGGTCCGCCCGGCGTCGCAGTTGCGCGCCACCGCATAGACATAGGCGCGGGCCGAATTGAGCGCGACATACATGTCGGCGATCTTGGCCTGCATCAGCTGGAAGCCGCCGATCGGCTGCCCGAACTGCTTGCGCTCGCGCACATAGGGCAGGACGGTGTCGAGGCAGGCTTGCATGATGCCCAGCTGGATACCCGCCAGCACGGTACGCTCATAGTCGAGCCCCGAC
>SCUQ01000372.1 GCA_004297635.1 Rhizorhabdus sp.
GCCGCGCTCGCCGCGATCCAGCATCCGGGGCTGACGATCCGCACCGTCTTCAACCCCTTCTACAAGGTCGCCGACAATCTCGGCTCCTGCTGGATCGTGCGCGAGGAGATGGACCGGGACTTCATCATCCTCAACGGTGACACGCTCGTCGCGCCGGAGATCGTCGCCCGGCTGATCGCCGGCGCGGCCTCGCCGATCACGGTGACGATCGACGTCAAGGACAGCTACGACCTCGACGACATGAAGGTTCAGCGCGACGGCGATCGGCTGCTCCAGATCGGCAAGCGGCTGGAGCCGCACGAAACCAACGCTGAATCGATCGGCATGCTGGCGTTCAAGGGCGAAGGCCCGTCGATCTTCCGCAACCAGGTGGAGGCGATGATGCGCACGCCCGAAGGGGTGCTCAACTGGTACCTGAAAGCGATCCACGCGCTGGCACCGTCGGGCGTGGTCGGCACCGTCTCGATCGAAGGGCTCCCCTGGGCCGAAGTCGACTTTCCCGAGGATCTGCCGATCGCGCGGGCGCTGACCGAGGGCTGGGCGCGGGGCTGATCGCCGATTGACAGGGAGCTAGTGGCCGATTGCGCACATGATCCTTTCGGGCCACATTAAATATGATGCGGCTCATCTTCATATCGGCTCTGTCCGTGCTCGGCGCATGTTCGCCTGAAAATCAGGACGGACAGCGGCATCCACTCGACAGACTCAAGCAAGATCCTGGGTGCTCGAAGCCAGTCGATCTTTATGGGCATGAACCTGACGGAGGTGTCGTGAGCAGCGCTGGCATAGCAAAGAATGTCGCCTATCAATATCTTCGTGCAGTCTATCCCGAAGACCAGCACCTGCGACCTCTACAAGCAAGTTTGAGAGGCGGCGTTTGGACCGTAAATGGTACGTTGCCCGAGGGGTCAATCGGGGGTGTCGCCGGTATCAGGTTGTGCCAGTCTAACGGCCGGGTTCTACAGATCACCCACGGTAAGTAACGACAGGTTCTTTTCGAGGTCTCGCACGTTCCGTATCCGAGTCCGCACCCGGGCTAACTCGGCCACACCCCCTTCAGCCAGCCCGACAGCGCCCTGATCTGATCCGCATCCAGCGCCACCGCCTGGCCCAGCGTGGGCGGTCCGGGCCAGCCGGCGTCGGTGACGGAAATCCCGTCGCGCTCGCGCTCGCCCTCATGGCGGGGGATGACGTGGAAATGGACGTGCGGGTCGACCATCATCAGCATCAGATAGTTGAGCTTCTGATAGCGCACCGCGCCCGACAGCGCGGTTTCGATCTCCTTCGTCACCGTTGCCAGCTCGGCATGGGCCTCGGGCGGAAGATCGCCGAAGGCGGTCGCGTCGGACTTGGCGGCGAGGACCAGCGAGCCCAGCGTCGGCTGCGCGGGGCGGAGCAGCACCACCCAGTAGCGGTAATCGCGGATCAGCGTCGCCGGAAAGCCGAACTTCTCGATCGTCGCATTCGCCATCTTACCCTCTCAGACCGTCAGCCAGGATGTGATC
>SCUQ01000373.1 GCA_004297635.1 Rhizorhabdus sp.
CGTCCGCGCTCAACCCTTCCGCCGCGGTGAAGACGCTCGACATCTTCACGCCGAGGCCGACATTCGAATCGTCGAGCGCGGCTTCCGCGGTGCTCAGCCAGTTCGCCTTGGCATCGGCCCGGGCCGCTTCCGAATTGGCGAAGCGCGCATAGGTGCTGCGATAATTATCGAAGACACGCTGGACGGAGCCGACCTCGACCCCGCCGAACACCGCAGAGGAGCGGTAGATGAAACTGTTCGAGGCCGCCGTCGCGGATTCGGTCAGGTCGACCTTGCGGCGCGTATAGCCTTCGGTCTCGGCGTTCGCGACATTCTCGCCGACCGTGGACAGCGCGGCGCGATAGGCGAGAACGCCCGAGCGGCCGATCTGAAGAAGGTCGCTCATCCGCCCGTGCCTTCAGACGTCGCCGGGGCGCCTGCCGCCGGCGCCGCGGGCTGGGCGACCCGAGACTGGAACTGACGGACGAGCAGATCCGCAATGCCCATCACCCCCTTGCCCGACAGCTGATCGGCCAGGTTAGAATCCTGCATCTCGCGGAACTGGTCGGTCGCATCGCTGCCGAACAGATCGTCGTCGGCGAGCTTCGCCTCCCGCGTCGATTTGAGCATCTGGCGCGTGAAGATCGCCTCGAACTGCTTGGCCGCGGCCTTGAGCTGATCGAGTTCGTTCGCCTTCGGATCGCCGAGGACGCCGCTCTTGATGGAAACGCCGTTGATCATAGCACCACCAGCTCCGCCTTCATCGCGCCCGCCTGCTTGAGCGCCTCCAGGATCGCGACGAGATCGGCCGGCGAGGCGCCGATGGCGTTGACCGCCTTGACGATGTCGGCGAGCGACGCGCCCGGCTGAAACTCGAACATCGGGCGGGCTTCCTGATCGACCTTGATCGCGCTCGACTGCTGGACGGCGGTCTGCCCCTTGGAAAAGGGCAGCGGCTGGACGACCTGGGGCTTTTCGTCGACCTGCACCGTCATCTTGCCATGGGTGACGGCGACCGGTGCGATGCGCACCGCGCCGTTGATCACGACGGTGCCGGTGCGCGCATTGACGACGACCCGTGCCGGCGCGTCTGCGGTATCGACCTCGATATTCTCGATCTGGCTCATCAGTGCGGTGCGGACCTCCGCGCCGGGGGTGGCGTCGATGGTGATGGTGGTGGCGTCGATCGAGCGCGCGATGGGCTGGCCGAGGCGGCTGTTGATCGCCGCGGCAACGCGCTGCGAGGTGGTGAGATCACCCTCGGCCAGGTCGAAGCGAAGCTGCGGCATCGTCGCGAAACCCGCGTCCACGCTGCGCTCCACCGTCGCCCCGCCGGGGATGCGGCCGGCGGTGGGCACGTTGATGGTGAGCTTCGAGCCGTCTGCGGCATCGATGCCGAGGCCGCCGACGGCGAGATTGCCCTGCGCCATCGCATAGATCTGGCCGTCGGCACCGAGCAGCGGCGCCATGATCAGCGTACCGCCGCGCAGCGACTTGGCCTTGCCGAGCGCCGAGATGGTGACGTCGAGGCGCTGGCCCGGCTTGGCGAAGGGCGGCAGTTCGGCCGTCAGCATGACGGCGGCGGCGTTCTTGAGCGCCGGATTGACGCCGGCGGGCAATTGCAGGCCGAAGCGCGAAGCGACGCCCTTCATGCCCAGGGTGGAGTAATCGAGGCTGTCGTCGCCGGTTCCCGCCAGGCCGACGACAATGCCGTAGCCCGTCAGCTGGTTGGCGCGCAGACCCGCGAAGGTGCCGATGTCCTTGATCCGCTCGGCATGGCTGGCCGTGCCCAGCGCAATGCCCGAGAAGCAGAGCAGGAAAGTGATCAGAAAGCGGATCATTAACGGCACATCCTCGAAATTCTTAACTAGAATGGACTCAAGATGGCAAAGAAACGGTTAAGCCATCCCATTTTCGCCCCGCGCGCGATCTCGCCCTTGCCCGAATAGATGATCCGGGCGTCGGCGACGCGGGTGGAAGCGACGCGATTGTCAGGGCCGATATCGGCGGCGCGGATGATGCCGGTGATGCCGATGGTCTCGTCGCCCCGGTTCAAGGTCAGCAGCTTCTCGCCCCGGATCAGCATCGTCCCGTTCGGGAAGACGCGCGCGATGGTCACGCTGATCTCTCCATTGAGCTGGTTCGATTGCGCCGCCCCGCCCTTGCCCTGAAAGGTGCTGCCGCCGCTCGCGCCGACATCCGCCGGTTTGAAGAAGGAGGCGGGGCCGGTGGTCGGAGGCGTCAGGCCGATGTCGCCCGAGCGGTCGGTCGACGCGCTGGTGGACTTGGTCGCCTGCGTCCGCTCGACCAGCGTGATCGTGACGAGATCCCCGACCATCGCCGCGCGCGCGCCGTTGGTCAGCGCCGAATAACCGCTGCTCGCCTGGAAGATCGCGCCATTGGCGACGGGCGGCGGCGGCGCGCTGGCGAAGGCCGGCACATAATCCAGGTCGCGCTTGCGCGACTTGGCATGAACCGGATCGACCGCGACCGCCGATAGAAGCACCGCGAAAAAGCCGAGCGCGGCGAGCGCCGGGACGTCGACGCGCCGTTTTGCCGCGATTTCCGAGCCGGCAGATGAGGCCATCTGCCTCGAAATCGCTTCAGAGGTTCTGGTTGGCATATTGCAGCATCTGGTCGGTGGAGGAGATCATCTTGCTGTTCACCTCATAGGCGCGCTGGGTTTCGATCATGTCGACCAGCTCCTCGACGATGTTGACGTTCGAACCTTCCAGCGAGTTCTGGGCGATCGTGCCGCGCCCATCGATGCCGCCGGCACCGACCTGGGGCTGGCCCGACGAAGCGGTCTCGGTCAGAAGATTGTTGCCCTCCGCCTGCAGACCCGCCGGATTGATGAAGTTCGCGATCTCGATCTTGCCGAGCTGGCTGACCTCGGTCTGCCCCGCCAGGCTGGCGCTGACGCTGCCGTCGGGGCCGATCGTGACGTTGGTGGCCCCTTCGGGAATCTGGATCTGCGGCTGCAACTGATAGCCGTCGGTGGTGACGATCGTGCCGTCCGACGACATCTTGAAGTTGCCGTCGCGGGTATAGCCGGTGCGCCCGTCGGGCATCTGCACCTGGAAATAGCCCGAACCCTGGATCGCCAGATCGAGCGGGTTGCCCGTCGTCTGGATCGACCCCTGGGTCTCGATCTTCGCCGTCCCGTTGATCTGGACACCGGAGCCG
>SCUQ01000374.1 GCA_004297635.1 Rhizorhabdus sp.
CCCTGACGGACAAGGGCGTGGCGCCGCGCCACGTCGATTTCCGGCCTTTCGTGCTCTCGGGCGCCGAGGGCGTGACGATAACGCCCGGCGGCCTCACCCGCGTCGCGCTGCGCGAGGGATCGCTGGTGGTCAACAGCAGCCAGGGTGGCGGCACGAAGGACAGCCTGATCCTTGCCGACGATGCGGGAGGGCCGCGCTGATGCTCTCGCGCACCGCCAATTCGCTGTACTGGATCGGCCGCTATGTCGAGCGGGCCGAGTTCACCGCCCGGCTGATCGAGGCGACGATCCGGCTGGACGCGCTGTCCGCCCGCCCCGCCGGCCAGGGGGCCTGGGACAGCGCCCTGATGGTCGCTGCCGCCGATCAGGATTTCAGCCTGACGGGGGAAACGCGCTCGCCGCTGGCGATCAGCCGCTACCTCACCCTGTCGGCGGATAATCCCAATTCGATCCGCTCCTGTCTCGATGCTGCGCGCAGCAACGCCAAGTCGGTGCGTACCGCGCTGAGCCGCGATGCCTGGGAAGCGATCAACCGCGCCTGGCTGTATCTGCGCGGACGCGCATCGACCGGCGGCAGCCAGACGACGCTGAGCCTCGTCGAGCATATCCGCGCCGAAACACGCGGCTTCGAAGGGGCGCTGCACCGGATGCTGCGCAACGAAGCCTATAGCTTCATCGGCCTTGGCGCCGCGATGGAGCGTTCGGACAACACCGCGCGGCTGATCGACGTCAAATATCATCTGCTGCTGCCGGAGGGCGAGAAGGTCGGCGGCCCGATCGACCGCGATCAGTGGACGACGATTCTTCACACCGTCTCGGCGGTGACGGCCTATCGCTGGCTGTACAGCGAGGGGCTGAAGCCCTGGCTGGTCGCGGAGCTGCTCTGCCTGAAGGGCGAACTGCCCCGCTCGCTCATCGCCTCCTCGGAGGAGGTGGTGATGCACCTGAATGCGATCGGCAAGCGCACCGGACTGCAGGGCGAAGCCGACCGGCTCGCCCGCGTCCGCCACAATGCGCTGGAGCGGACTACCATCGATGCGATTTTCGCGCAGGGTTTGCATGAGTGGCTAACCGCGTTCATTTATGAGAATACGCGGATACATCAATCGATAGGGCAGCAGTTCCGGTTCTCCTGAGATGCGTCTCCTGATCCAGCACCAGACCGAATATCGCTTCACGGAGCCGCAGGCGCGTGTCGTCCAGCTGCTGCGGATGACGCCGGCCAGCCATATCGGGCAGAATGTCGTGCACTGGCGGATCGACGTCGATTGCGACGCGCGAGTCAAGCACGCCACCGACGGGTTCGGCAACGTCATCTCCATGCTCTACCTTGCCGGGCCGGTCGAACGGATCGGCCTGCGCGTGACCGGCGAGGTGCTGACCGAGGATCGCGCGGGCGTCGTCTCCGGCGCGATCGAAACGCTGCCGGCGGCGGTCTTCACCCGCGCGACCGACCTTACCATCCCCGGTGACGCGCTGCTGGCGCTGGCCGCCGAACATGATGCGGCATCGGGTGACGACCTCAGCCGGGCGCATGCCCTCAATACCGCTGTGCACGATATGATCCGCTGCACCGAAAACCGCAGCACCGAGGTCCGCCCGGTCAAGGATATCCTGGCTGCGGGGTCCGGCTGCAGCATGGACATGGCGCACGTGCTGATCGCGGCGGCGCGGGCGGCCGGCTTCGCGGCGCGCTTCGTCACGGGCTATATCTATCGGGAGGGCGCGGGCGAAGGCCATCGCCAGGCACCGCATTTCTGGGCCGAGATCGATGTGCCGGGCTTCTCTTGGATCGGTTTCGACCCGGCCAACGACATGTGCCCCGGCGAACGCTATGTCCGCGTCGCCAAGGGCCTCGACTTTCGCGACGCCGCTCCGATATCGGGCG
>SCUQ01000375.1 GCA_004297635.1 Rhizorhabdus sp.
AGGCGGGCGAATTTGGTCGGGTCCTTCAGGAAATCGACGATCTCCTGCAGTTCCTCGCGGGCTTCGTCGATGCCGGCGACGTCGTCAAACGTCACCTTGCCGTGTTTTTCGGTGAGCATCTTGGCGCGGCTCTTGCCGAAACCCATCGCGCCCGAGCCGGCGTTCTTCTGCATCTGGCGCATCACGAAGAAGGCAATGCCGAGGATCAACAGAAACGGCAGCGACTGATAGAGCATGATCATCCAGAAGCTGGTCTGCTCGGCAGGCTTCGCGCGGAAGAGGACGTTCTTCTCGGCCAGCCGCTGGATCAGCATCGGATCATTGGGGGCATTGGTGGTGAAGGCGGCACCGTTGTTGAACTTGCCGCTGATCGTCCCCTCACCGATGTCCGCCTCGCGCACCTGGCCGTCATCGACGCGGGCAAGGAACTCGGAATAGGCGATCTGATCGCCCGCCGCTGTCCGCGACGAGCTTTCGAACATCGACACGAAGACGACGAGCGCGAGCAATATGCCCATCCAGATGGCGAGGCTCTTCATCCAGGGGTTGGGCTGCTTCGGCTCTTTTTCGTCGTTCATGTCTCAAATCCAAGGTGCATGGCGCAAAGATAGGGGCGCCTGCGTTAATAACAATGGAACAGATCGACCGGGTCCCCGCTTTCAGCGTCGCGGGGGTGCTTTTTCGATCGAGATGCGTCGCCCCGGAGACAATTTGAGCGCCCCGAGCGTCGCAACCTGCCCCGCATCGAGCCGCGCCATGGCGCTATCGAGCGTGGGGCCATCCACCAGCGAATCGCTCTCACCGATCAGCCGGGCGAGTATCCGCCGCGCGATCTCGCGGGGCAACCCCTCCAGATCGGCCAGGATACGTCCATCGCCAACCCGCTCGACCCGTGAGCGGATCGCCTCGCCTGCCATCCAGTCGAGCGCCGCCTCGGCTTCGGCAAGATGGGCGGCCGTCGCGGCAAGCCGGGCAGGATCGAGGCGATTCCCAGCCATGGCCAGAAAGGCCCGGGCATGGGTGCGGTCATGACGCGGATCGGCATTGCTGGGATCATCGGCCACCTCCACCCCCTGGACGATCGCCGAGAGGTCGGCCCTGCGCCAGTCCAGCAACGGCCGGATCAGCAGGACCCCGCCCAGGTCGCGGCTTTCGCGGATACCGCTGAGGCCAGGCAATCCCGCGCCCCGGCCCAGCCGCATCAGCATCGTTTCGGCCTGATCGTCGGCATGGTGAGCGGTAGCGATGACAGCGAGCCCGCGCCCCCGCGCCCAGCCGGCCAATGCCTCGTAACGGGCGCGGCGGGCGGCGGCCTGGATGCTGGCCTGACGGGCGACCTCGACATGAAGCGTCGCGTGTGGAACCCCCAGCGCCGCGCAGGCCCGGGCGACGAGGGCAGCTTCGGCCGCGCCTTCGACGCGCAGGCCGTGATCGACGGTCGCGGCCTCGATCCGGCCGGGGAGCGCGGCGGCGGCGAGGTGGAGCAGCGCCATGCTGTCGGGACCGCCCGACACCGCCAAGCCGATCCGCTCCGCTGCCGTCAGGCGAGACAGATCGGTTCGGAAGCGATCGATATGGTCGGCGGAGCGCACGGCATCCTTTACGTCATTCCAGCGAACGCTGGAATCTCCGAAGATTCGCGAACAGCTATTCCGTCGCTGTCGGCTACAATCCCAGCGTTCGCCGGGATGACGAATGCGTCAGCCCGCCCTCATTTGCACTTGGCATCGGCCTTCCCCTTGGCGACCATCTCGCCCAGCGGACCAGTCACCTTGTCGGGATATTTGGCCTGCAGCACCTCATAGGCTTGGCAGGCCTTGTCGAACAGCGGCGGCTTCCGCTTCATCAGCGCCTGCGCCATGAAGACGTAGCTGTGCGGCGCCCGCTCGCCATCCTCGATCTTGGTGTTCTCGAAAAACTCGCGGATCGCCTCGTTATACTGCGCATTGTCGAGATAGGCGCGGCCCGCGAGATTGCGCGCATAGCTGGCATATTTGTGCTTGGGATATTTGGCATACATCGCCTTCAGCGCAGCGACCGCCTCGGGATATTTCTTCGCCTCCCAGAGCCGATAGCCCGCCATATAGGCATCGTAGCCAGGGTCCGCGCTTGCGGCGGGAGCCGGCGCCGGCGTTTCCGCGGCGGGCGGCGTAACTGTAGGCTTGGCGCCCGGCGGGGCGACATAGGGAAGGCCTGCTCCGGCGGACGCCGCGCCCGCGGCAGGCGGAGATTTGCCTTCCAGCGCGTTGAGGCGGAACTCGGCATCGCCCTTCATCCGGGCAGATCGGAAGAGC
>SCUQ01000376.1 GCA_004297635.1 Rhizorhabdus sp.
GGGCGCCGCTGCTCGATTTCATCGATCGGCGCTGAGCCGGTTGGAAGTCGCCCCCCGGCCGCCTACATGCCGTCCATGGCAACATCTCCTTCCTTTCGCCTCTCGGTCCTCGACCAGTCCCCCGTCGCCGAGGGCAGCACGGCGGCCGACGCGGTACGCAACACGCTCGATCTCGCCCGGACCTGCGACGCGCTGGGCTATGACCGTTATTGGCTGGCCGAACATCATGCCTCGCTGAGCATCGTCGGTGTCGCGCCGGAGGCGCTGATCGGGCCGGTCGCGCTGGCGACGAAACGGATACGGGTCGGATCGGGCGGAATCATGCTGCCGCATTTTTCGCCCTTCAAGATCGCCGAGACCTTCCGGCTGCTCGGTGCCATCGCGCCGGGGCGGATCGATCTCGGCCTGGGCCGCGCGCCGGGATCGGACCAGCGCGCTGCCTTCGCGCTCCAGCGCGACCGGTCCCGCCGCATGCCGTCCGATGATTTTCCCAGCCATGTCGCGGAGCTTCTCGCCTATCTTTCCGACAGCCTGCCCGAGGACCACGCCTTCGCCCCGCTCGCAAAGAGCCTGCCCGATGGAACCGAAGGCTCGCCCGACCCCTGGATGCTGGGCTCCTCGCCCGACAGCGCGCGCTGGGCGGGCGAACTCGGCCTGCCCTATTGTATCGCCGATTTCATCAATCCGCAGGCGGTGCCGCTCGCCGATATCTACCGCCGAAGCTTCCAGCCATCGCGCTGGTCAGCCGAACCGCATGTGATGGTGGCCTGCTGGACGATCGCCGCCGACGACCGCGCCGAGGCCGAACGGCTGTCGCTGCCGTCGGTGATGAGCTTCGCGCATCTGCTGCGGGGCGACCCGATCCGGATTCCCTCGGTGGCGAAAGCGGAGGCGTGGCTCGCCGAAAATCCGGCCATCCCGCGCCGCGACCGGCGGATGCTGCTTGGCGATGCCCAACAGGTGCGCGCCGCGATCGAAGAGGTGGCGGCGCTCTATGGCGCGCAGGAAATGATGCTCGTCAATATCATGCCCGACCATGACAAACGCCGCCGGTCCTATGAATTGGTGGCCGGGGCGTTCGGCATGGCGAAGGTCGCGGAAGCGGCTTGAAAATGTCCGGATAAAGCCGGCGGACCGTCTTCCGAAGGCGGCCCGCCGTTTGCAATATCAGCGCGCGCCGATCGTCAGATGCGTCGGAGCCGCCATGGCGAGCTGGCCGGAGGCCGAGGCAATCGCCGCCGAGCTGAGCTGGGCGGCCTGCCGCTCGGTGGTGTAGCTGCAGGCGGCATCGTCCGCGCAGACGGCGCGAACCGCCTTCTTCATGCGCGCATGCAACGCGACCTTGCCGTTCGCCTTGGTGAGGTCGAGATCGGCGAGATTGACGCTGGCCGTCCGGGTCAGCCCGTCCGCGCCCGAGACGGCGATGTCGCTGTCGGCGAAGGCCGCAGACGACAGACCCGCCGCGCAGGCGAGCGCGAGAAGCGCATATTTGGTCATCTTTACATCTCCTGCTGGCGTGGTCCTGTTGGCGGACCTTGCGCCTTGTCCTTTCGTGCGCGGTCTCGTTGGACGGCGCAGCAGGCCATTGACCTGCGGGCTTGATATAGTCCCGTTGCAACCGCGCGACAACCGCAGAAATCCGCCATTTTTTGCGGCGCTGCGGCTTCGCGGGCGCAGCATTGTCACAGAGGCCGATCGTCCCTGGCGGAGCGCTTTGCGCTTCCTCCGAAAGCGTGAATCAGATTTTATTCAGATAGTTACGACCCGGATCCCGCGCCCGGGACGACGATGCCGATGTGCCTCGAGGGATGGTGACAAATGCGTTCAGCGCAATCGCGCGATGAGCGCGCGCGCAGCCGCCGGATTGCGCTCCTTCGCACCGGCGATGAAGAAGATGAACGCATCGCGCTGCGCAGCATCGCGCGATGACGGCGCAGCATAGGGCAGGCCGGCCGGCACTTTGCCCGCGATCCACGCCCGCGACACCGATGCCCAATGGTCGAGCTCGGCATCGTCATAGCCGGTCGGCACATCAGGCCGGGTCTGCTGCAGCCGGGCATAGACGAACGGCGCGGTCAGGTCCGCGATCCCCGGATGGACATCGTCATG
>SCUQ01000377.1 GCA_004297635.1 Rhizorhabdus sp.
GCGGAATCGGTTTCGCCACCGCCGAGCGCCTTGCCAGGGAAGGAGCGATAACGGTCGTGTCGGATATTCGTGGCCATGAGGCCGCGGCAGAAACCCTGCGTGTTAGCGGTTATGAGGCGCATGCGATCACTGCCGACGTCTCGTCGGATGAGAGCGTAACGGCCCTGGTGGACGAGGTGGTGTCGCGCTTCGGTGGGGTGCACATCCTCGTGAACAATGCCGCGCTCGCGTCGGAACTGCCGCCCGGCCCCTTCGAACAACATGAATCCGAACTGTGGAAGCGCGTGTACGATGTCAATGTCATCGGGGCATTCCGCACCTGCCGCGCCGTATCGCCGCATATGCGCGCACAGAAGTGGGGCCGCATCATCAATGTCACCTCTGGCACCGCGTTCAAGGGGCCGCCGGGCATGATGCACTACATCGCCAGCAAGGGTGCTATCATCAGCATGACCCGATCGCTGGCGAATGAGCTGGGTGGGGACAATATCGTCTGCAACGCTATTGCACCGGGCTTCACCGTTACCGAAGGCGCGCGTGAGGCGTCGCATCTCACTGGCTTGTTCGCGGACATGGCGATCAAGTCGCGCGCGATCAAACGGGAAGAGCTGGCGGAGGATGTCGCCAATGCGATCCATTTCCTTGCTAGCGCCGACAGTGGGTTCGTGACCGGGCAGACTCTGGTCGTGGACGGCGGATCGGTCTTCCACTGAATCCGGCGTGTCGTGGGCGTGACACCCGCCGGCCCATCGACGTTTCGCATTTCTGTTTCAATCGATTTGTCATCAGCGGAGAAAGAGCAATGAAGCTTGTAAGCTTTTTTTCGGGCACGGAGACCCGATTGGGCGCTCTGGTCGCGGGCGGGGTACTCGACCTTGCAAAGGCAGGTGCCCGGCTCGGCCAGCCTCTGCCCGTATCCATGCAGGAGCTGATCGAGGCGGGGCCCGCGACGTGGGATCGCGCCCGCTTGGTGATCGCGTCGCGCCCCGATGAGGATGTCGTGGCTGGCCCGGCATTGGGGGCGCCGCTGCCCCGGCCGGTCCGCCTGCGCGATTTCAACCTGTTCCTCGAGCATATGGAAAAGGGGCTTGCCCTCATCGGCAAGACGATGAGCCCTGCGTTCAAGGAGCAGGTCATCTATTACAACGCCGACCATCTCCACATCTTTGGGCCCGATGTCGATGTTCCCTTTCCACGTGCCGCAACCTGGATAGACTATGAACTGGAGTGGGCGTGCATCATCGGCCGAGCGGGCTCCAACATCAGCCGCGCGGATGCCAAGGACCATATCTTCGGCTATTGTATTTTCAACGACTGGTCGGAGCGAGGCACGCAGTTCCCCTTCATGGAGGCCAATCTGGGGCCGGGTATCGGCAAGGATTTCGCCAACGGCCTAGGCCCGTGCATCGTGACGACGGATGAGATCGACGATCCCTACGCGTTGCGGATGACGGCGCACGTCAATGGCGAGCTGTGGAGCGAAGGAACGACCGGCAGCATGTTCTGGCGCTTCGAAGACGCGATCGCCCAACATAGCATCGACCGCAGCTTTGCCGCCGGAGAAATCCTGGGGTCGGGTACCGTGCTCAACGGTTGCGGTTTCGAACTGAGTCGGCGGTTGGCGTTCGGCGACGTCGTCCGTCTGGAGATCGAGGGCATCGGGGTTCTGGAAAATCGGGTGGTATCAGCCTAAGCGGCGGAACCGAAGGATAGGATATCGGCCCTTGATCGGGCCGATATCCTATGGTTCTCGCCGATGCGGTCGCATGGTCGGCGTCTCACGATAGGCTGAGCAGCAGGGAGACGTTGCCGCCGGCTATACGGGCCTGATCCTCAGTAGAAAGCTTCGTTTCCGCCAGGAAGTCAATCTGGTCAATATGCGCCGCGGGATAATCGCCGCCCAGCACCACCCGGTCGATACCGACGCGTTCGACCAGAATTTCGAGCGTCCGGGGATCGTAGACACAGCTATCATAATAGAAATCGGACAGATATTCGCTGGGCTTCTTGGACAGGTTTTTTGCGGTGAACGGTCGTTCGATCACGTTTCGGTCCAGACGCCCCATATAATGCGGCATATACCCGCCGCCATGCGCCATCACGATTTTGAGGTTCGGGAAGCGATCCATCACACCTTCGTAGATCAGCGTCGACATGACCCGCACTTCCTCGATCGACTGGCCGATCGAGTTCCAGAGCGAATAATCCTGGAACCAGCGTTCGGTGATGCCATCCGGATGGATGAACGTTACGACCTCGCGATCCTCCAGCATGGCCCAGAGATCGAAGAAGCGTGGATGGCCCAGATAGTCTCCGCGGAAATTGCTCGGTAGCACGACGATCTTCGTGCCGGCCGACAAGACTCGATCGAGTTCGGCCAAAGTCATGCGGATATCGCTGAGCGGGAGGACGGCGGTACCGATAAACCGGGTGGGATAAGCGGACACCCAACGCGCGCATTCCTCGTTGGCGAGGGCGGCCAGGCGATGTTCCTCCTGCGGTGGCGCCCAGGAACGGTTGGCTGCAGCATCGCAGGCCGTAAGGACGTTGATGTCGATCCCGATCCTGTCCATGTCCTCGATTTGCATTTCGGGATGGAACATCTTCTGGATGGCCGGAAGCTCGAGCGGGAACGGCGTGCGGCCGAAGCCTGACGACGCGCTGTGCGGATGCCCCTTCTCGAACACCTCACGCTGAAGGAAATGCGCGTGAAAATCGATGCATTTCGGGCAGAAGCACCGAAGTCTGTCTGCAACGTCTACCGACATTTTCTCTCCGATTCTGTTGC
>SCUQ01000378.1 GCA_004297635.1 Rhizorhabdus sp.
TCTCGCCCTCGGTCAGCCTGATCAGCGCGATCGATTCGACCGACAAGCTGCGCGCCATCGCCGCCTTCCATGCCGATGGTGCGCCCGGCGCCAAGCGTTCGGCCGATCGCACGCGCCGCCTGCTGCTGACGCTCAACGGCCCCTTCCTGCTTGCGGCCGCGATCTTCGCCGGCCCCTATCAGCATCTCGTCCTCGGCCCGGCCTATCATCATCCGGTCGAGATGGCGGTGCTGGCCGGCTATTGCCTGCTGCTCAGCACAAATCAGCCGTTCGAGACCTTCCTGGTGGTGCAGGAGCAGGCGCGCACCCTGCTCTTCTCGCGCTGCCTGAGCGCGGTGCTGGCGATCGCGGGGCTCGCCCTGCTCGGGCCGATGCTGGGCCTGCTCGGCGCCGCCATCGCGCTGCTCGTCGCCCAGAGCTGCAACCTCGTCGCGCTGTGGTGGCTGAGCCGGCGTCAGCTGCGCCACGCCCCGCTCAGGGCGGTCACGATCTGAACCATATCCGGCTCCTCGGAGCATAGTGGAGGACTATCTATGCGATTGGCGATCATCGGCACGGGCTATGTCGGTCTGGTATCGGGGGCGTGTTTTTCGGAGTTCGGGCATGATGTGACGTGCGTGGACATCAACGAGGCGACGATCGCGAAGCTGAAGGGCGGGGAGATTCCGATCTACGAGCCGGGCCTGGACGATCTGGTGCGGCGGAACAGCCGTTCGGGGCGGCTGCGCTTCACCAGCGACATCGCCGAGGGGGTGAAGGATGCCGATGCGGTGTTCATCGCGGTGGGCACGCCCAGCCGGCGCGGCGACGGCCATGCCGATCTCAGCTATGTCTTCGCCGCCGCCGAGCAGGCCGCCCAGGCGCTGACCAGGCCTTGCGTGTTCGTCACCAAGTCGACCGTCCCGGTCGGCACCGCCAAGCAGGTCTCCGCCATCATCGCCAAGGCGCGGCCCGACCTTGTCATCGAGGTGGCGTCCAACCCCGAGTTCCTGCGCGAGGGCTCCGCGATCGAGGATTTCATGCGCCCCGACCGGGTGGTGTGCGGCACCGCCAGCGAGGCCGCCCAGGCGGTGCTGCGCGACATCTATCGCCCGCTCTCGCTGCGCGAGGTGCCGATCCTGTTCGTCGACTGCGAGACGTCCGAGCTGATCAAATATGCCGCCAACGCCTTCCTGGCGGTCAAGATCACCTTCATCAACGAGATCGCCGACCTGTGCGAGAAGACCGGCGCCAATGTCCAGCAGGTCGCCCGCGGCATCGGCATGGACAACCGCATCGGATCCAAATTCCTCCACGCCGGCCCCGGCTATGGCGGCTCCTGCTTCCCCAAGGACACCACCGCCCTGCTCAAGACCGCCGAGGATTTCGAAAGCCCGATGCAGATCGTCAAGGCCACCGTCGACGTCAACAGCCAGCGCAAGCGATCGATGGGCCGCCGCGTCATCCAGGCCGCCGGCGGATCGGTCCAGGACAAGAAGATCGCCCTGCTCGGCCTCACCTTCAAACCCAATACCGACGACATGCGCGACAGCCCCTCGATCGACATCGTCCGCGTCCTCCAGGACAACGGCGCCAGGGTCAGCGCCTTCGATCCCGAAGGCCGCAGGCAGGCCGAGGCCATGCTCGACAATGTCGACTTCGCCGACGACGCCTATGCCGCCATGGACGGCGCCGACGCCCTCGTCCTCGTCACCGAGTGGAACGAGTTCCGCGCCCTCGACCTCGACCGGGTCAAACGCCTCCTCAACGCCCCCGTCATCGTCGACCTCCGCAACATCTACCCGCCCGACAAAATGCGCGCCCAGGGCTTCGACTA
>SCUQ01000379.1 GCA_004297635.1 Rhizorhabdus sp.
CGATCTCCGCGGCATCGGGGGTGAAGGCTCGATTGGCGGAATCGATCTGGCGCGGGTGGATCAGGGTCTTGCCGTCGAAGCCATAATCCCTGGCCTCGGCGCATTGGCGTTCGAGCCCGGCTTCGTCGTCAAACGCGTTATAGACCCCGTCGAGGATGGCGAGGCCATGGCCCTTGGCCGCCGCCACCGCCAGCGCCATCATCCCCAGAAAAGGGGTGCGCTCGACGGTCAGCCTCGCGCCCATTTCCTTGGCGAGATCATTGGTGCCCAGGACGAAGGCCGCCGGACGCGCCGCCATCGTTTCGGCGATCTGGTCGAGCCGGAAGATCGCGCGGCTCGATTCGACCATCGCCCAGAAGCCGGTGCCGGCGGGTGCCGCCGCCATCGCCTGATGATAGCGCCGGACGGTTTCCGCATCGCCCACCTTCGGCGCGAGGATCGCGTCGGCACCGCTTGTAGCGGCCGCTACAATGTCTTCGTCGGCCCAGGGCGTGCCGAGCGCATTGACCCGGATCACCACCTCGCGCGTGCCGAAGCCGCCGGCGCGGACCGCGGCGACCGCGTTTTCACGCGCTTCGCCCTTCATATCCGGCGTCACCGCATCCTCGAGATCGAGGATCACGACGTCGCAGGGCAGCGACCGCGCCTTTTCGATCGCGCGGAGATTCGAAGCCGGCATGTAGAGCGCGCTGCGGCGCGGACGAATGGTCATTGGGGGGCACTCCTGTGAGCGCCTCGGATGACGGCTTCAGCGCCGGCTTTCAACCCAGTCCGTGCCGCCGGAGCCATTCGCCCCGACCGCACGGCACGGGCAGCCGTCAATGGACGAAGCGGGCCACCACTTCCCGGTACGACCGGCTGACCTTCACCTGCGCGCCCGAATCGAGCACCAGGAAACATTCGCCATTGGTGTGCGGCTTGACCTGTCGGACGAGATCGAGATTGACGATCGTCGAGCGATGGACGCGCTGGAAGCGGCGCGGATCGAGCCGCTTTTCGAGATCCTTCATCGTCTCGCGCAGGATCAGTGTATTGTCGCCGGTATAGATGCACATATAGTCGCCCGCGGCGTCGATCCGTTCGATCGTATCGACATCGACGCGGAAGATCTGGCCGCGGTCCTTGATGTTAATCATCTTCTCGAAGCGGTTCGAGGCGGGGGCGTCATCGCCATCGACGAAATTGTCGGCGGCGTCGGGGGCCACCTCCTGCAGCACCTCCTTGAGACGCCCGGCCTCCTCGACCCCGCGCCGTTCGGCGAGGCGCTGGCGCACCCGATCCAGCGTATCGGCCAGGCGCTGCTCGTCGACCGGCTTCAGCAGATAGTCCATCGCCTGCGCCTCGAAGGCGCGGATCGCATGATCCTGATAGGCGGTGACGAAGACGAACAGCGGCGGCTCGACCTCCATCAGGCCCTGGATGACCGAAAAACCGTCGAATCCCGGCATCTGGATGTCGAGGAAGACGAGGTCGGGCTTGTGGGTCTTGATCGCCCGGATCGCCTCGCGGCCGTTCAGGCAGGTTTCGATGATGTCGACATCCTCGTGCGGGGCCAGCCTCAGTTGAAGGCCCTGAATGGCCAGCGGCTCGTCATCGACGAGAATGGTGCGGATCGTCATGCATTGTCCTTGCGCTGTTTCGCAGTCTGGAAGGGGATGTCGATAACGACTCCGAAACCTTCCTGACGGTCAGTCTGGACCTCAAATCGCTGGTCCGTTCCATAAGCCTGCGCCAGTCTGTCGCGAATATTCGCCAGACCGACGCCTGTGGAATAGGTGGGGCGCATCATTCCGTCGTTCAACCCCGGCCCGGTATCCGTGACCGTAATGACCAGACGCTGATCCGGTTCCATTCCCGCCAGCCGCGCCTCGATCCGGATATCGGCTCCCTCTTCCAGCGGCGTGACCGCATATTTGATCGCGTTCTCGACCAGCGGCTGGAGCAGGAGCGACGGCAGGCGCGCCTCCAGCGCCATCGGATCGACCTCGAAATCGGTGCGCAGACGTTCCTCGAAGCGCATCTTCTCGATGTCGAGATAGAGCTTCAGCGTCTCGATCTCCTGGGCGAGGCTCACCGTGCCCTCGGGCTCGTTCGCCAGCGTATAGCGCAGGAAGGAGG
>SCUQ01000631.1 GCA_004297635.1 Rhizorhabdus sp.
AGCGCAACGACGGCATCAATATCGGTGCGGCCCTCGGTACGCCGATCGCGGCGGCGGCGGACGGCGTGGTCGCCTATGTCGGGCAGGATATCCCCGCCTATGGCACCCTTATCCTGCTGCGCCATGGCGATGGCTGGCTCAGCGCCTATGGCTATGCCGACAGCATCACCGTCGCGCGCGGCCAGAAGGTGGTGCGCGGCCAGACCATCGCGAAGAGCGGGGTCAGCCCCTATAGCGGCCAGCCCCAGCTGCATTTCGAAATCCGCAACGGCGTGAAACCGGTCAACCCGATCGGCTATCTGCCCTCACGCAGCTGAAGCCGCCCGCCCCACAGCGACAGCAGCGCCGCCGCAGCAGCCGCGATCCACAGACACGGCACCCCGAACCGGGCGAACAGCAGCGCTCCGACGATTGCTCCGGCGACAAGCCCCGCCCAGAGCAGCAGGAAAGGCAGCCAGTCCCAGCGAGGGCCGCCGCGCAGCGCGTCGGCGATCCGCTGGCCGGCGCGCACGAGCGCCCCGGTCATATAGGTCACGCCGATCGTGACATCGCCATCGCGCTGGAAGACATTGTTGATGCAGCCCATCGCCATCGCCAGCGGCACCAGCATCAGTCGCGCGAAGCCCAGCGACTCCATCCCCGCCGCCAGCGCGATCAACAGCGCCACGACGGCGAGCACCAGCGCCTTGCGCACATCCGGCCAGCGCGCCGCCAGCAGGCCGCCCAGCACGACCCCGACGACGAAGCTGACGATGAGCTGCGCCGCCAGCCCGGCCACCGGCACCGCTTCGGCAAGGCCGACCGCGAGCCGGGTCGAATTGCCGCTCATGAAGGAGACGAACAGCCCGCCGGTCTGTAGAAATCCGACCGCATCGACGAAGCCCGCCAGCCCTGCGAGGCAGATGGCGAGCGCGCGGGCGGCACGGGTATAGCGGATCATGCCGCAGCCTAACCGATCGATGCCCGGTCTGTCATCGGGCAAGCCTCTCGCAATTTGACCCGAAAGCCCCTATGTGGCGCGCCACCCATGGCAATAGAACTCCCCTCCCCGCCGAAGATCGGCATGGTCTCGCTCGGCTGTCCCAAGAATCTGGTCGACAGCGAGCGCATCCTGACCAAGCTCCGGTCGGACGGCTATGGCCTTTCGCCCGACTATGCCGGGGCGGATATCGTCCTGGTCAACACCTGCGGCTTCCTCGACAGCGCCAAGGAGGAAAGCCTCGAGGCGATCGGCGAGGCGATCGCGGAAAATGGCCGGGTGATCGTCACCGGCTGCATG
>SCUQ01000632.1 GCA_004297635.1 Rhizorhabdus sp.
TGAACCCCCAGCACCGCGACCGGGTCGCCTTCATGCGGCTATGTTCGGGCAAATTCCGGCGGGGCATGAAGCTCGCCCAGGTCGGCACCGGCAAGACGATCGCGGTGCACAGCCCGATCCTGTTCTTCGCCCAGAATCGCGAACTCGCCGAGGAGGCCTTTCCCGGCGACATCATCGGCATCCCCAACCACGGCACGCTCCGCGTCGGCGACACGCTGACCGAGGGGGAGATGATCCGCTTCACCGGCCTGCCCAATTTCGCGCCCGAAATCCTGCGCCGGGTGAAGCTCGCCGATCCGACCAAGACCAAGCAGCTGCGCAACGCGCTCAACGACATGGCGGAGGAGGGGATCATGCAGGTCTTCCATCCGTCGATCGGCTCGCAATGGATCGTCGGCGTGGTCGGCCAGCTGCAGCTCGAGGTGATGATCTCGCGGCTCCAGGCCGAATATAAGGTCGAGGCGGGCTTCGAACCCTCGCCCTGGGACACCGCCCGCTGGGTGGCTGCCGATGACGAGAAGGCGCTGGAGAATTTCAAGAGCCTCCATCGCTCGGCCATGGCCGAGGACCGTGACGGCGCCCCGGTGTTCATGGCCAAGGATCAGTGGGAGCTGAACTACATCCAGGGCAAATTCCCCGACCTGCGCTTCTCGGCGACGAAGGACCGCCGCTGACCTATTAAAGCTATGGATCGATCATGCAGCGGCGATCCACGGTTCTGACGGGATAGAAACGACCGCCCGTACGTTGTCCCCTCGTTACGACGAGAGGAGCCCTGTGTGCGTCTGTTTCGATATCTGATTCTGTCCGCTGCCTTCATGCCGGCGATTGCCGCCGCCGCCGCGCCCGACCAGCGCATTCTGGGCGCGCAGGTGCTGCTCGACCGGCTCGGCTTCGGCCCCGGCGTGATCGACGGCGCCAAGGGCATGAGCTTTGCCAAGGCGCTCAGGGGCTGGCAGGAGGCCAAGGGGCTTCCGGTCAGCGGGGAACTGGATGCCGCGACGGTGAAGAGCTTCGATGCCTATCGCGAAATGCCGACCGTGATCGAGGTCAAGCTGACCCCGCAGACCGTCGAAGGCCCATTTGTCGGCCCTCTTCCTGCCAAGACGAGCGATCAGGCGAAGATGAAGACGCTCGGCTATGCCGATCTGATGGAAAAGCTCGC
>SCUQ01000380.1 GCA_004297635.1 Rhizorhabdus sp.
GGACGGACGGCTTGTCGAGCGGCAACGCGTCGAGTTCGGTGAAGAAGGCGGTCGGGAAACGCTTCCGTTCCTTCGACAGGAAGGCACAGAGATCTTCGAAGCGTTTTACGTGGATCTTGTTGGGCGCGGTGCCGGCGCGATTGGCCAGCTCGAAACTATGGGTGACGATATTGACCACCGGCTGATGCTGCGCGCCGGCATGTTCGATCGCGGCCTTGATCTCCCCGAGCGAGACCGCGCAAATCTGCAGGTGACGCGAGCCTCGGCCCTCCGTGATCAGCGTCACCGGCACTTCGGTCACACCGCGATGGACAACCGGGTTAATCTGGTCGCGGGGAAGGCCGATCGCACTGGGCCACGGATGCTGATGGCCATTGTGGCTGCTGTCATAGCGAAATCCCAGCTCGGCCAGCGCGCTCAGCGTGTCGTCGTTCGCCGAATAATTGCCGGCGCGGAAGGCGATCGGTTCCGGCGCGCCTGCCTCGACCAGCAGATCGCGGGCTCGCTGGATCAGGTCGCGCTGCGCCACCGCGTCATAACGGGCCAATTGGCGTTCGCTGCGCGTCTGGCCGTCGCGCGCGCCCACCCAGAGCGGATGGAGATGGAGCTGGACCTCCTGCCCCGCCTCCATGATCGGCTCGATCATCCGCCTGATCGGTTCGATCCCATAGACACAGGCCGGCATGGGATCGACAAAAAAGCAGGCTTTGAGCGCATATTGGGCAAGCACCCGGAGCTGATACCGCACCCCGACGCCAGCGGCCTCATAAGACCGCTCATAGGCGGTTTCCCAATGCTCCCAGTCCGGGCCCGGGCGCCAGGTCAGTTCCGTGTCGATGGTAAGGAGGACGCGGGTCTCGGCTGGCGGGTCCGTGACGGAGGTCGTGAGGGATGTCTCGGTGTCCATCAGCCGACCGCGTGAAAATGATCGTGGATCGCGCGCGCCATAGCGCTGGAAACGCCGGGTGCGCGCTCAAGATCCTCGAGCGAGGCAGCGCGGACGGCCCGCGCGGTGCCGAAGTGCATCAGCAGCGCCTTCTTGCGCGCCGGACCGATACCGGGGACGTCGTCCAGCGGACTCTTGGTGAAATTCGCGGCGCGCTTCGTCCGATGCGCGCCAATCGCGAAGCGATGCGCCTCGTCCCGGAGCCGCTGGAGATGAAAGAGCAGTGG
Organism: Rhizorhabdus sp.; assembly: GCA_004297635.1. Taxonomy (GTDB): domain Bacteria; phylum Pseudomonadota; class Alphaproteobacteria; order Sphingomonadales; family Sphingomonadaceae; genus Rhizorhabdus. The sequence goes on from SCUQ01000380.1 coordinate 1,174, forward strand.
GGAGTTGAGCGGCAGCATGGCTTCGCGCCCGCCGGGCAGATGGAAATGCTCCCGCCCGGCATTGCGATCGGGTCCCTTGGATATGCCAACCACGGGCACGTCCTGCACGCCCATTTCCTCCAGCACCTCACACACCGCGCTCAGCTGTCCCTTGCCGCCATCGATGAGCAGAAGATCGGGCCATTCGCCACTCCGCCGCTCCGGATCTTCCTTTTCGAGGCGCGCGAAGCGCCGCTCCAGGACCTCGCGCATCATAGCGAAATCATCTCCGGGAGCGGTCTCGGGACGTTTGATGTTGAACTTGCGATAACTGCCCTTTCGAAACCCTTCGGGACCGGCGACGATCATTGCCCCGATAGCATTAGTGCCCATGATATGGCTATTGTCATAGACTTCAATGCGCTGGGGCGGTCCTTCCAGTTCGAAGAGATCGGCCATCTCCTGAAAGATCCGGCCCTGGGTGGTGGATTCGGCCATCCGCCGATCGAGCGCCTCGCGCGCGTTGCGCCGCGCCTGCTCCATCAGCCGGCGCTGCTCGCCGCGCTGTGGCACCTTGATCTGTACCTTGCGCCCGGCGCGCTCGGACAGCGCCTCAGCCAGCAAATCGGCTTCGGCCGGCGTGGCGCCGACGAGCACGAGCCGTGGAGGCGGCACCTCCTCGTAAAATTGCATCAAGAAACTCGCCAGCACCTCGGCCTCAGGAACATCGGCGGTGTGCGCGGGGAAAAACGCCCGGTGCCCCCAATTCTGCCCTCCCCGAATGAAGAAGGCCTGGATGCAGACGGTTCCCGCCTTGCAATCGAGCGCGAACACATCGGCATCCGCCACACCCTCGGCATTGATCGCCTGGCTGCCCTGGATGAAGGTAAGCGCGCGGAGCCGGTCCCGGTAGACGGCGGCCTGCTCGAAATCCATCGCATCGGCGGCCGCGCTCATCGCTTCGCCAAGCTTCTTCTGCACCTGCGTCGACTTGCCGGTGAGGAAGGCCTTGGCATCGTCGACCAGTTCGCCATAGGCATCCGCATCGATGCGATCGACGCACGGCGCCGAGCAACGCTTGATCTGATGGAGCAGGCAGGGTCGATCGCGATTGGCAAAGAAGCTGTCGGTGCAGGAGCGCAGCAGGAACAGCTTCTGCAGCGCGTTCAGCGTGCGCGTCACCGATCCCGCACTGGCGAAGGGACCGAAATATTGCCCCTTGGCGCGGCGGGCACCCCGATGCTTCTGGATGCGCGGAAAGTCATGATCCTCGCGCAGCAGGATGAAAGGGAAGCTTTTATCGTCACGCAGCAGGACATTATAGGGCGGCCGATAGCGCTTGATCAGCTGCGCCTCCAGCAGCAGCGCCTCCGCCTCGCTGTTGGTGGTGACGATCGTCATCGATCGGGTCTGCGCGACCATGCGGCTGAGCCGTTTGGGAAGGCGGGCGACCTGGGTGTAGTTCGACACGCGATTGCGAAGGGCGCGGGCCTTGCCGACATAGAGAACGTCACCGCGCGCATCCTGCATACGATAGACACCGGGCCGCGGCGGCAAGGTCTTCAGCACGTTGCGAATCGCGGCGATGCCCGCGTCAAGATCGGGCGCGTCCGAACCGCGCACCGTATAGGCGCTCTTTTCCTCGTTGAAGCGGTCGCTCTGGATCGTGTCGCTCACGGTGCTGATCTAGGGCGAGCAGCGAGATGTCGCAATGTCGGCGTCGCTATCCTGCGACAAAGCAACCATTTTCGAGCATTTCAGGCGGAGATGAGCCCCATCACCGCATCCGGGCGCGATATGCCTGCCACGACGAGGATCAGGACGGCAACAGCGCCACGGACAATTCCAGACGGCGCCCAATCGCCCAGCGCCCCCTGTTCGCGGCTCCAGAGCAGCGGCAGAGCGACAAG
>SCUQ01000034.1 GCA_004297635.1 Rhizorhabdus sp.
CCGGCAAAGATGCAGGGCTGATCATCGCCGCCCGGCCGGGGATGCTGCGACGTTTCCTCCGGCGCGGCGGCGCGCTTGCCGACCGCGATCGATTCCCCCGTCAGCAGCGATTCGTCGACCTCCAGATCGATGGCTTCGAGCAGGACGGCATCGGCCGCGACGCGATCGCCCTGCTGCAGCACCATGACGTCGCCGACGACGATATCGGTGCCGGCGATCCGGGTGACGACACCATCGCGTACGACCATCGCGCGCGGCGCGGACAGGTCGCGCATCGCCGCCAGGACATGTTCGGTGCGGCTCTCCTGAAAAACCGTCATGAGCACCGAAAAGCTCGCAAAAGCGAGCAGGATGAGGGCTTCGGCCCGGTCGCCGAGCAGCAGATAGACGCCGCCGCCGAGCAGCAGCAGCGCGAGCATCGGCTCCTTCAGCGTTTCCGCGACGATCGACAGGATCGATCGGGATGCGCCGCGCGGCAGGATGTTGGCGCCCTGCGCGGCGAGCCGTGCCGCCGCTTCCGACGAGGAAAGGCCGCTGAGCCGGTCGACCAGGGACAGTGACGTGATCGGATCAGCGCCGGGCATGGCGGGGCCGGTCTGACCGGCTTGCCCGCCGCCGGGCGCCGTGATCGGCGCGGTGCGCGGCCATGTCGTCGATGATCCTGCGCATCCGGCGGATGGCGTCGCGCCGCGCCGCCTCGTCGGAGATGCGCTGCAGGTCGCGTTTCAGATTGACGGCGAAATCCGCATAGTCGTTCTGCCAATCGCCCGAGATGACCTGCTGGACCTCGTCGATGCCGGTGCACAGGCGCGCGGCGGGCTCACCCGCGCGCAGCCGGTATCGCTCGCCGATGGCGGGGACGATGGTGTGCGTCGATGCCTCGAACGCGCCCTTCAGCGAGCCGAGGGCGGCGGCTTCGCCATGCGAGAAGAAGAGGCTGCCCCGGATCGGCCGGCGTGCCTCGACCCAGCGGATCAGATCGCCGCGATCGGCATGTGCCGAATAGCTTTCGATCCGGCGGATCGTCGCGCGGACGGCCAGATCGCGCCCCGATATCCGTACCCGCCGGGCGCCATCGACGATGGTTCGGCCCAGCGACCCCTGAGCCTGATAGCCGACGAACAGCACCGTCGAATCGCGCCGGGGAAGGTTGTGGACGAGATGGTGCCGCACGCGCCCGCCCTCGCACATGCCCGATCCCGCCAGGATGACGGCGCCCGACATCTGGTTCAGGCTCATCGATTCACTGGTGCTTTCGACATAGTGAAAGGCGCTGTTGCGGAACACCGCGCCATTGTCCGTATCGGGCGGCGCATGTTTGGCGAAGACCGACGTCGCGCGGCTGGCGAGCGGTGAATCGATGAAGACCGGCCTCGCCGCGAGCACGCCCCGGTCGAACAGCGTCGCGATGTCGAGCAGCAGTTCCTGGGTCCGTTCCACCGCGAAGGCGGGGATGATCAGATTGCCGCCCCGTTCGAGCGCGGCGCGCACCTCGGCGCCGAGCAGCGCCAGCCGCTGTTCGGAATCGACATCCTGCCGCTCCCGGTCGCCATAGGTGGATTCGCAGATGATGTGGTCTACGCCGGCGGGGGCTTCGGCCGGCCGTTCGAGGCTCTTCACGTCCGGGCCGAGATCGCCCGAGAACAGCACCGACAGGTCGCCCGCGGCAAGCTCGACCGATGCCGCGCCCAGGATATGCCCGGCGTTCCAGAAGCGGGCGCGCAGCCCCGGCGCGGGATCGAACCATTGATCGAGATCGACCGATCGCGTCAGGCCGAGCGCGATATCGGCATCGGCGACGGTGTAGAGCGGATCGATGGGGGGCTCGTCGGCCCGATCGGCGCGGCGATTGCGGCGCGCGGCGTCGCCCTCCTGCAGCCGGGCGGAATCGGCCAGCATATAGTGAAGGAGGTCACGGGTCGGCTCCGTGCACCAGATCGGGCCGGAGAAGCCTTGCGCGGCGAGACGCGGCAGCAGGCCGCTATGATCGATATGGGCATGGGTGAGGATGACCGCGTCGATCCTGCCCGGCTGGAACCGGAAGGGCCCGTAGTTCAGCCGCTCCAGCCCACGCGAACCCTGAAACAGCCCGCAGTCGATCAGGATGCGGCTATTGCCGTGCTTCACCTCCATGCAGGATCCCGTCACCGTCTGGGCCGCGCCGTGGAAGCCAAGCTCGATTTCATCCGCCATCGACATTCTCCGGTTGGTTCGCGGCATAGGCCGCCCGGCGCAGGCGAAGGGCCTGCCGCACCGGTGCCATGGGTTGTTCGCCGATCAGCCGACCGGCCGGGGCGCGAGACGGAGCACGATACCGGTGAAGAGGAGCGTCAGGCCCTGGATGACCAGGTCGATCGCGATGCAGAAGCCGATCACCCACAGCGCATCCTGGGTCCAGTCCACGCCGATCGCCGCGGCGGCCATCAGCGAGGCCGCGCCGGAGATCAGGACGGAATTGCTGCGAAGCTGCCCACCGACGACGAGGCGGCTGAGCCCCGAGAGGCCGAGGCTGATCGCGAGCATCAGCGTGAGCAGTCGTTCACCGAACACGGGCTCGACCAGGATCGTGATTCCGGCGAGGCCGTAGAAGACGCTGCTGAAGATCCAGAAATGATGCTTGTCCGGATGACGTATGCCCAGCGCATGGGCGATGCCCAGCGCACCGCCGATCAGCATGATCGCACCGATCACGAATGTGCTGATCATCGACGCCACGATCAGATGTCCGAGCGCGAGGATACCGAGCCCGAGCAGGGCCACACCGGCGCCCAGAAACCAGAACCAGGACGGCCGATATTGTCCGCCCAGTTCGGGATCGAGGGTCTCCATATGGATCGACATCGCGAAATTCCTCCTCGCTGACGCCGTCTGGATCGCCTGTTCCGGGCGCTGCCGACATTCGTAAGATTACGAAGGCCGCATCCGTAAACTCACTAATATTCCGGACATACGTCGTTCCTTAGCCATTCTTCATCCCGCATCCGCCGGGAGCGATGGAGGCGATCATGAAAAACATTCTTCTGCTTGTTCACGATGATGACGGCCAGGAGGCGCGCCTGCAGGCCGCGCTGGATGTGACGCGGGCCGTCAACGGTCATCTGACCTGCCTGGACGTGACGATGTTGCCCGTCATGGCAGGAGACTATTGGGTCGGTGCCGGGACGGCGATGTTGCTCGAGGATGAGCGCGTGCGCGAGGCGGTCAATCGCGAGAAGATCGAAGCGCGTATCGGCCATGAGGGCGTGGCCTGGACGTGGATCGATGCAACGGGCGACCTGGCGATCTGTATCGAGCGGGCATCGGTGCTGACCGACCTGATCGTCGTGAACCGCCGGATCGACGGCTTTCCCGTACCGGACATGCGCAACCTTGCCGCCGAGCTGATCCTGAAAAGCGGCAAACCGATCCTCGCCATTCCATCGACGGCGGACCATTTTACCGTCGCCGGGCGTGTGCTGGTCGCCTGGAACGGGTCGCATGAAGCCGATGCGGCGCTGCGGGCCGCGGTGCCGCTGCTGGGCCTCGCCACGCATGTCACGATCTTCGAGGTGGACGATGGCACGGTAAAGGTTCCGGCGGAGCATGCCGCCGCCTATCTGTCCCGTCATGGCATCCATGCGCTGGTCGTGCGGCAGGAGAATCAGGCCGTCGTCGCGGAGGATCTGATCCTGGAGGCGGTCCGCCAGCGGCAGATCGATTATGTGGTGATGGGCGGTTTCGGCCATTCGCGCTTCCGCGAAGCACTGTGCGGCGGCGTGTCGCGCAAGATGCTGACCGCGAGCCCGGTACCGGTCCTCCTCGCGCATTGACGATGTCGGCCTATTGGCGGCTGGCGGCCTGTGTCCTGGCCTGCCTCGTTCCGCCGGCAGTGCCCGCGGCGGAGGTGCAACCGGCGGCGCGCTGGAGCATGGACAATGTCCGTGCGCTGCTCGACGTCCTCGCCGCGGTGCCGGCCGAAGGGCTGAATCCGGACGACTATGGTGCCGCGGCGCTGCAGGCCGCAGCCGACCGCCAGGATGCCAGGCTGTCGGATCTGGCCGATGCAGCCGCGCTGTCGCTCGCCCATGATTTCTACGAGGGGCGCCAGCCGCTGAGCGCCCGGCCCGATTGGCATTTCGTGCGCCAGCCCGTCGATTACCGCCCCTGGCTGGACGAGGTGACGGCATCCCGCAGCGTGCCGGGCAGTTTCGCGAAGTTGCTGCCGCAGAATGCGGACTATTCCGGGCTGCGCAAAGGGCTGGAGCGGTGCCGCGTCACCCGGCTCGATTGCGCGGCGATCGAGGCGAATCTTGATCGCTGGCGGGCGCTCCCCCGCATGTTCGGGCGGCGCTATCTGTGGGTGAATGTTCCGGCCTATCGGCTGGACCTGATCGAGAATGGCGCCGTCATTGCCAGTCACAGGGTCATCGTCGGCAAGCCGGGTTCCCGGACACCGCTGTTTCGCGCGATGGTGACCGGCGTCACCGCCAACCCCTGGTGGAACGTCCCTTGCAGCATCGTCGACGAAAGCATCGGCAAGCTGGTGCGCACCAACCCCGGCGAAGCCGCCCGCCGCGGCTTCGTCGCCACCACCGATGCGCAGGGCAAGCTTGTCGTCCGCCAGAAACCCGGCCCCGGCAACGCGCTGGGGCAGCTGAAACTGGAAATGCCGAATCCCTACAGCGTCTTCATCCATGACACCCCTTCGCGCGGCCTGTTCGCGCGGGATGCCCGCGCATTGTCGCACGGCTGCATTCGGACCGAAGCGCCGGACATGCTCGCGCGGGTCCTGCTCGGCCGGGAGCGGGCGGAGGGGCTGGACAGGGCGCTGATGACCGGCACGACCACGACCATCCCTCTTGCGGAACCGCTGCCGGTCTATGTGGTCTATCTGACGGTCGAACCGGACCCCGCCGCCGCCGGTGCGGTGGTGCGCCATCGCGATATCTATCCTGGCTACTGAGGACGAATGGGTCGGATCCGACGCGCCACGCCCTAAGTATCTTTCCCAACAGTCCTCCCTGCGATCGGCCGATAGCTTCGGCGGATCGGCTGGAGAATGGACATGATCACCCTCGATCCCCAACGTCGGCCCAGGCACGCCGTCATCCTCTGTCATCCGGACAGGAAGAGTTTCAATGCCTCCGTCGCCGAGCGCTATATTCGGACGGTCGAGCTTATGGGCCATGAAACGGTGCTGCGCGACCTGTATGCGATGCACTTCGATCCCGTGCTGAAGGATGAGGAGCGGCCCGGTACAGCGGATTTCATGATGGCGGGCGATGTCGCCGAAGAGCTGTCGGTGATCGCGGGCTGCGACGCCTTCATCCTCGTCTATCCGATCTGGTTCGGGCTTCCGCCCGCCATGCTCAAGGGATATGTCGACCGTGTGCTCGGTGCGGCTTTTCCGTTCCGGCATGTCCAGAACCGCACGACGCACCCTCTGCTGACGGGCAAGAAGATGCTGAGCTTCAGCTCTTCGGGGACGAGCCAGCAATGGCTGGACGAGCAGGGCGCCTGGATCTCGCTGCGCACCGTGTTCGACAAATATCTGGAGCATGCCTTCTCGATGACATCCTCCGACCATGTCCACTTCTCGCCGATCATCGACGGGA